>JAJRUR010000202.1 GCA_024277695.1 Bacteroidota bacterium
CAAAACATAATCATCTCTAATCTGTTTGTACACCGACTTCGTAGGCCCACCATGCCCCTCCATTTTGCGACAGTTGCCACAAGCATATCCGGTACAATCCAGTAGGATCGGTTTGTTGACTTTTTTGGCATAAGCCTGTCCCTCACTAAAATCGTGAAAACAATTGAGATTCTGCGGACAGTCTTTGCGATATACCCAACTATAGCCCACCGGAGGTGCCAGACCACTTAGTAATTTTAGAGGTGTAAAAGATTCCATATCTGCATTGTACCTAAATCCGCTCATCAGATACACGGCAAAAGCCAAAGAAAGTGCACCCAATACTTTACGCGTATTGCTCAATTTTTTGATCGGACTATCATGTGGGAAGCGTATTTTGCCAAATAAATAGATGGCCAGTCCCAAAAAGATAATAATCCATATAACCAAGAAGGGTTCTATTTTTAGGAGACCCCAGTTTTTGACCAGATCGGCATTGGACAAAAACTTAAATGCCAAAGCCAATTCTAAAAATCCTAAGACGACTTTGACTGTAGTCAACCATCCTCCTGATTTGGGGAGTTTATTGAGATAGCTGGGAAAAGCCGCAAAAAGACCAAAAGGCAGGGCTAGCGCCAGCCCGAATCCCCCCATTCCGGCCGTTAGCTGAAAAGCCCCTCCCTCAGAAGTCAAGGCTCCTGCCAGCAAACTACCCAATATAGGTCCTGTACACGAAAACGAAACCAACGCGAGCGTCAGTGCCATAAAAAAGATGCCGAGTACACCTCCGACATTTTCTGCTTGGCTGGCCTTGTTACTCCAACTGCTAGGTAATGTCAGTTCGTAATATCCAAAAAATGAAAAAGCAAAAAAGATAAAGATCACAAAGAAAAAAAGATTTAACCATATGTTGGTCGATATGCTATTGAGGATATCGGGATTGAGCGAGTCCATCAGGTGAAAGGGCACGCTCAATAATAAATAGACCAGTAGTATAAAAAAACCATAAAGTAAGGCTCTGGACAGGCCACTTTTTTTGTCTTCAGATCCTTTGGTAAAATAGCTCACCGTAAGTGGTATCATCGGAAATACACAGGGGGTAAGCAATGCTATAAGCCCTCCTACAAATCCCAGTAAAAAGATATTCCAAATACCTGACTTTTTTATTTCTGCCCGATTTGTCGTCTGACATGCTCCGAGGGGCTCTTTGAGTTTGTCTTGCTTGAGTACCATAAAACTGAGTGCGTCTTGCGAAGAGATCTGCGCAGGAGCGTCTTCACCCTTCGAGCTCCAAACTTCATCCCCGAGCACTATGGATTCTTTGGCAGGGTCAAATATAAACTCCACAGGAGGTGGAAATATACACTGCTTGTCATCACAAGTCATATACTCGATGTATCCTCCGACAGGCTTACTTCTGTCCGTAATTTTTACGGATTGCTTGTAGCTCGCTTGTTTTTTGAGTTTGAGGATGTCCATTTCAAAATTAGGATCATATTCTTTTTTCATGATTTTGGCATCCTCCGACAGGCTTCCAATGAGCTGATGTCCTTCTCCTTCAAAAGTAATGCTCGTAGGTATCGGGCCATCTTCCTTGACCGTATTGGAGTAGATGTTCCAGCCCGGTATGATGTCTGCGATGAACTCCAATGCATATTGATCTTTTTCTGTGCGCTCCAAGCTCGCTGACCAGCGTACCGGATCTGTCCTGTTTTTATCGGCATCGGGCGTGTTGTTTATTTTAACCTCTTCTTGACTTGGATTGATCTCTATGACAGGATTTTCTTTTTTGGACTTGATGACCGGCTGACTGACGACAATATCTTTTTTGGTCGATTCAGGGGGAGATTTTTTGGGAGCAGTTGTTGCGGTAAGTGGTGGGCTAGATATTTTTTTGATTCCGGTGAGCTCTTTGGAGTTTTGGGGTATTTTTTTTATTTCAGCTTTTTTTTCCGGACTTTTTTCCTGTTTTTTTATCGGTGTCGATGATTGATCAGCAATAGCCTCATTGGTAATCGGGTCATCTAACTGACCGGATGTATTATCGAGTTTGCAGCTTGAGAGATCTATAACAAAGTCTTCATCTGCAGGTGGTAAGCATTTGGTTTCGTCACAAGTCATAAAGGTGATATAGCCTTTGACTTTTGTTAGGGCATCTTTTACTTTTATGCGTTGAGTATATTGGGCATCGTGCTTGAGCTTAATCATATCCATTTCAAAAATGGGATCAAATCCACGCTCAAACTTAGAAGAAGATTCGATGACCTCGCCCATGGTCTCCACATCAGAGGTGATAGTGATTGAAGTGGGTACAGGGCCTCCCTCGTCTATATCCATGGAGTATATATTCCATCCGTCTTGGATGGTAGCTTCAAGGTGGATAAGATAACTGTTATCATCGAGCTGTTCACAGCTACTCTTCCACTTGACAGGCTCATGTATCTGTGCTTGACTTGTAGTCCAAGATAATAAAAAAAGAAGAACGATCGAAATAAGAAATTTAAACTGCATGGAGCAAGGTTTTTTTTGTGGCCATGAAACAATTATGCTTGTGATCTGTCCAAGAATACACCAAATTTAATATATCATTAACAACTTATAGCTCTATCGGCTGAAGCCAATGTAGAAGCAAGTAAGGACTGAAACAAATACATGCCATCTGTTGACCCTAAGCGTGCTTCAGAAGCCCGCTCAGGATGGGGCATCATCCCAAAGACGTTTTGCTCTCGATTGCAGATACCTGCTATATGCTCACAAGAGCCATTGATATTGGTTTGATCAGTGACTTGCCCCGAGGCATCACAGTACTGAAATAGTATCTGGTTTTGATCTTTTAAGCGTTTTAGGGTCGCTGAATCTGCATAATAGCGTCCATCGGCATGCGCTATGGGCATCCGGAGTACTTGGTCAGGTTGGATGAGTTTGGTCAGAGGCGTAGCATAGTTTTGGGTCTTGAGGTAGATGTTTTTGGAGATGAAGCGTTGATTTTTGTTGCGCAGAAGCACTCCGGGCAGTAGTCCCGCTTCACACAAGATCTGAAATCCATTGCAGATACCAAAAACTATTCCTCCCTCAGCCGCAAAGCGCTGAACAGATTTCATAATAGGCGAAAACTGTGCTATGGCTCCGGCCCTTAGATAGTCACCATAAGAAAATCCTCCGGGTATGATGATGCAGTCGGCAGGGCCCAAGCCTTGAAGAGATGCTGATTTATGCCAGAGCTTAGTGACAGGTCTGTTGAGCACACTGCCCAATACGTGGATGATATCGTCATCACAATTGGATCCCGGAAATACAACTACTCCAAACTTCATATTTAGAACATTTTTAAATTTATGAGAAGGCTCAGTAAGAACAAAAGCCCGTGAATTAATTCGGCAAAAATACTTTTTTGCCGCCTAGTAATCCATATTGCCGTAAAAATACTCAACGGAATACAGGACAAAATTGTATGAGATATACCGGTATTTTTTTGAAATATAGCCGTAATGACCACAAAAGCCAAAAACCACATCAAGACATTGATCTTTATGACCGCTTGGATATTTTTCGAGCGAATGATAGTATTATAGGATAAAAAGGATCCTATAATCAATGCGATAAAAAACAGCACTACATTGCGATCGCTCGCATCTATATCAAAAGAGAAAAAACCAAAAGTCTCGCCGAAGAGTCTGGAGAAATAAATGTCCAATCGGTCTTGCCAAAAAAACCATACAGCTACTACAAATAGAGGAGATAGATAAGCCAACACCATTTGGAGTTGTTCTCTAGACTTGTAGCGCCTCATCATCCGGATGGCCAACCAGTAGAAACC
>JAJRUR010000203.1 GCA_024277695.1 Bacteroidota bacterium
CAAGGCTTGAGCATCCAGCCCTTTGCGGAGTTTTCTTTTGGACAGGATGTCTCCACATCTGCTTTGGCAGAATATTTGGAGGTCCAAAGTCCCTCAACAGGTTTACCGATGACCTTCGGCATCCAATTGATCATCTATAACGGATATCAGTAATCGAGGATACTTGCTTGCTCATAGATCCGCTCAATAAACTATCTTGATTTTGTGTTTATGAAATATTTAATAATACTTCAGGATCCAAATGTTGGGGACTTACCTGTGGGTCGCGGATGTCTTTTTTGGTCAATATCCTAAAGTCTTGTGCAGTCGGACAGACTTTCTTAAATAAGTCAAACAAATCCTGAGGCGGAAGAATAACACGGCGGGTATCCATGCTCATCCAACAACCGGATATCGAAGAATATGCTACATTCTTACCATCCTGCCGATAGATGCGATGACGAAACTCAAAAAAGGATCCTTCTTCTGACAATCCTGTCAACTCCAACTCGACATAAATCGTATCCGTCGTATGCACCTCTCTAAAAAAATGATAAGACTCTCGAATGGCAGCCGGACCTATGCGCTGCTCTGCAAACATGGATTGTCCCCAACCGTGCATTTCCATAAAACTCAGTCTTGTATGGCTACAAAACTGTACGTAACTGGCATTGGCTAGATGTCGATTGGCATCGATGTCCGACCATCGAATTTCGAATTTTTTGAAATAGCGTTCCATGTATTTATTATTATAAGGCCTTTACTGCCTTTTTAAATTCTTTCCAGCTGATTTGTTGATCGTCAGATTGGTCAAATTCTTCAATCAATTTATCGGCTACCACTCCACGTATAAAACCATTGATCTTTGCTTTTTTCAGAAGTCTTTTTATCTCGCTCTTGACTAACTTACCATCACCGTTTTTGTCAAAAAAATTAAAAGCATCTTCAAAATTTTCAAAATCTTGAGTCAAAACAATTTTTACTCGTTGGATGATTTTTTTCTTATTTGCCATGGTATTTATATTTTTTTTATTCGTAGTATTTATTTTTCAAATGCTTGTTCTATCAGTCTAGCTTGCTGGCGATCATGAACTTTCTTAAATCCGGTAGCCGGACTAGCACTCGCCTTACGTGCAATGCATTTCATCTCCGGTTGACCTATAGTCATAAACATATAGCTCCAAGCTCCCATATTTTTGGGCTCTTCTTGTACCCAGTACAATTCAGCATTTTTGTACAGATCCACAGCATGTCGGATATCCTTTTCCGGAAAGGGATACAATTGTTCG
Source organism: Bacteroidota bacterium (assembly GCA_024277695.1). Classification (GTDB taxonomy): domain Bacteria; phylum Bacteroidota; class Bacteroidia; order Chitinophagales; family Saprospiraceae; genus JAJRUR01. The sequence continues at coordinate 1,269 of JAJRUR010000203.1, forward strand.
ACACGCGATATTGCTATATCATCTATCTTGTTTTGTGCCCTATATTGATACAAATCATAATAGATTTTGCCGGTGCATAAAATATGCCTGCGTACTTTGGACTTGTTTTTGATCTGATCATCTTGGATCACCGGTCTAAAAGATTGACCGGTTTCAAAGGAAGTAGAAGGAGATACACACAGCGGGTGTCTGAGCAATGACTTCGGTGACATAATGATCAAAGGCTTGCGAAAAGGTCTAACCAGTTGCTGTCGCAAAGCGTGAAAAAAATTGGCCGGACTCGTAATATTTGCCACCATGATATTTTCTTCGGCACAGGATTGCAAAAAACGCTCCAATCGCGCACTGGAGTGCTCAGGTCCTTGACCAGCATATCCGTGTGGAAGCAACATTACCAAACCACTGTTACGTCGCCATTTGCTTTCGCCTGCAGTGATATACTGATCTACAATCGTCTGTGCTCCATTATAAAAATCGCCAAATTGTGCTTCCCAAATCACCAGAGCATCCGGTGTGGACATCGAATATCCATACTCAAATCCCAAAACTGCAAACTCTGATAAGAGCGAATTATATATCATAAACCTACCTTGATTGGGCGCTATACCCTCAAATCGATTGTACTCCTGATAGGTTTTGGCATCATTAAATATAGCATGACGATGAGAAAAAGTGCCCCGCTTACAGTCTTGACCACTCATACGTATGTCTTGTCCCTCGATCAGTATAGACCCAAAAGCCAACCACTCAGCCATAGCCCAGTCGTATTTATCTTGATCTAGTAGCTTTCTTTTGCCCTTCAGAAGACGATGAACCTTGCCAAGTGGCTGCAATCCATCAGGAATAGTCATCAAGTGATCCATGATCTTCGTCAGACGATCCATAGAGATACCCGTATCATAGCGCGCATATATATCTTCCGTAGATGCTTTTTTCTTTAACACTCGCCAGGCTTGCTCCGGCTTTTGATATTGGTATGGCAGGGGCTTCTCTTTGACCAAATCAAGACGATTCTGTAACTCCGCCCAAAAATCTTTTTCTAGTGCACTCGCCAAGTCTGCCTCTACATCTCCGCGTCGCGTGAGCTTGGCACTGTACAGTTCTCTGGGATTGGGATGAGAAGATATGATTTTGTACATCTCCGGTTGTGTAAATTTGGGATCATCTCCCTCATTGTGTCCATGTCTTCGATAACATACCATATCCACATAGGCATCTCGACCGAATCTCTGTCGATACTTAACCGCCAACTCTACTGCAAATACAACCGCTTCAGGATCATCTCCATTGACATGAAAAATCGGTGCCTGTATGATATTGCCCGAAGCAGTACAATATATCGATGATCGCGCATCATCAAAATCCGTTGTAAACCCAATCTGATTATTGATCACAAAATGTAGAGTCCCACCGGTATAGTAACCTTCTAATTGTGACATTTGTGCCGTTTCATACACAACTCCCTGACCTGCTATCGCTGCATCTCCATGTATCAATATAGGCAAGACCCTATGATAGTCATTGTCATAAAGTATGTCCGCTTTGGCACGAGCAAATCCCAATACTACAGGATCCACGGACTCCAAATGTGAGGGATTAGGTGCCAGCTTGAGCTGAACTAGCTTACCATCCATCGGAATCTGAGAGGAAAAACCGAGATGGTACTTTACATCTCCATCTCCAAAACTCAAGTCGGGTACTGCCGTTCCCTCAAATTCATTAAATATCTGCTCATAAGTCTTTCCCATAATATTAGCCAACACATTGAGTCGTCCTCGATGTGCCATCCCGATAATCACTTCTTCTACATTTTCGGCTACCGCCTGACGAATGATCGCATCCAAAGCAGGAATTGTCGTCTCTCCACCCTCTAAAGAAAAACGCTTCTGACCTACATATTTTGTATGCAAAAAACGCTCGAATGTCACAGCACCATTTAACTTTTTTAAGATAATTTTTTTCTTCTCCAAACTCAAACCATAACCTCCCTGTAGATCTCGTCGCTCAATGTGCTCTTCCAACCATTTTCGCTGTTCCTGATCCAGGATATGCCTATACTCAAAGCCAATCTTACCTACATATATTTTACGCAAATGTTCTTCGATCTCTCGTAGTGACGCTCCGGGCTTAGCTACAATAGACCCCACAGCACATTCTCTATCCAAATCCGATTGCCCTAAACCCACATTCTCAAGGTCCAACATCGGTTTTCGATCTCTTCGAGGCTGTATAGGATTGGTATCCGAAAGCAAATGACCGCGCTCTCGATAAGCTTCGATCAAACGAAAAACTTTGAGCTCCAACTCCCATTGCCTACTGTCAATAGATTGGCTTGGTGCTGACTGACCCACTGCAGCAAATTGGAAACCATCAAAAAATAGTCTCCACGCCTGATCCACCGATTGGGCATCCGATAGATAACGCTGATACATCGAATCTATGTAAGTAGGCTCTGCATTAAATATTTGTGAGTAATTGGACATGGTTTGTGTAGATATGATTGTAAAGCACGAAGTTAGCTCAATAGAACTCTTTGTATAGCCTATTAGTAATAACTAACGTTCGTTAGTACTGATTTAATCCCTCTTTGGAGGGTAGGGGCAGGGTTTGTCCCCTTTTGGAGGTGGCTAGGGGGAGGACAACAGTACAACTCACCCCCGCCCCTCTCTTAAAAAAGATGGGAGCGCAGTCGCTTGGTTTGCTGTCTCGTAGTGACCCTCTCCGTATTGATGCGACTGCTTCGTCGTACCTCCTCGGCGTGACGGTATCCCCCTTTGGAGGGGGCTAGGGGGAGGACTTTGTTTGCTTCCCTTGTGGTCAGAACCGTCTCCGAGTGATGGGGCTGGTTTGTCGTACTTTCTCCGATAACTCACCCCCGCCCCCTCTCTTAAAAAAGAGGGGAGCGCAGTCGCTTGGTTTTATCCCCCTTTGGAGGGGGCTAGGGGGAGGACTCTTTTTACCTCCCTTGCAGTCAGAATCGGCTCCGAAGGATGAGACTGCTTCGTCGTGCCTC
>JAJRUR010000204.1 GCA_024277695.1 Bacteroidota bacterium
AAACACAAAATTGATGCGCTGGTAGCCATTGGAGGCAATGGAACATTTACCGGTGCAAGTATTTTTTATAAAGAGTTTGGGGTACCGATAATTGGCATTCCGGGCACTATCGATAATGATCTATACGGCACGGACTTTACTATCGGCTATGACACAGCGATCAATACTGCTATGCAAGCGATCGATAAGATAAAGGATACAGCCAATGCCCATAATCGCATATTTTTTGTCGAAGTTATGGGCAGAGATGCGGGATTTATTGCTGCAAGATGTGGAATTGCTTGTGGAGCTGAAGCTGTACTTATACCCGAGTCCAAAACCAACATGGATGGTTTACTTGCTCTACTTAAGCATAATTATGATATAAAAAAGAAAGCCAGTATCATTATTGTAGCAGAAGGTGATGATGCCGGAGGTGCTTTTGCTATAGCCAAAATGGTCCAAGAACATACGGACCTTTATGACATTCGCGTAAGCGTTTTGGGACATATCCAGCGTGGAGGTGCGCCGACATGTATGGAACGCGTACGAGCTAGTCGACTCGGCATTGAGGCAATTAGGGCTTTACTCCAAGGCAGAAAGTCAGAAATGATTGGTTTGATTCATGACCAGATCACATTTACACCTTTTGACAAAGCTATCAAACATCACCAAAAATTGAACCCCATCCTCGCTGAAATGGTTACCATACTATCATGAGTGGAGAAAAGAATTTTTTAGTTAGGCTCAAATTTCCGATTGGTTTTACCCTTTTGATGTGGGCTGTTTTTTTATTTGATTATTTTATGCCGATTTCGCTTTTGGGCTTCGGCATTATGCCTAGGGATACAGATGGGCTCGACGGAATCGTCTTCGCTCCTCTATTACATAGCAGTTTTTCGCACATCATCAGCAATTCGGCACCTCTAATCGTCTCTATGGTGATGATCTGGATTTTTTACAAAAAAGTAGCCCTAAAAAGTTTTGTACTGATCTATCTCATCACCGGACTTGCCGTTTGGTTGTTTGCCTTTAACAGCCGATCTATTCATGTAGGTGCAAGTGGAGTGGTTTATGGCCTCGTCTCTTTTATATTTTGGTCAGGAGCCTTTCGGCGAAATGTCAAATCTATAGTCCTCGCTCTTATCATCATTTTCCTCTATAGTGGTATGCTTTATGGAGTGCTACCTACTCGTACGGGAGTTTCGTGGGAAAGTCATCTCTATGGAGCCATTGTCGGATTATTTATCGCTTATCTTTTCAGAAATAATATTGAAAAAGACGAGATCCCTGTAGTGCCTTCTTGGGAAAGAGAACCGGAGTTAGAGCGCAATTTTTTGGATCCGGATACCTTTGATGACTTTAGTTCTTAATAACCAATAGTTCTGTAAATAACTTAAAACCATCACCCCGCAAACAAAAGACAATAACATGATCAAAAATGGACAAATAATTTGGCAATAATCTATAATATGTAGTATATTTGCCTCCAACTTGCCTAAAACCAATAGGTAGGCTACTAGTGGAAATGATTCTTTTAAGAGCACGTAGTTGCTTAACCCCAATATACGACATTTCAATACCTTAAAAAATCGATTAGAAAAATTTGGGCATTAGACTGAAGGGCAACGCATTATTTTGGCAAATGAAATATTATTGCTCGCCAAAAGTGGATGAGTTAGAAATATATATGTTTTGGTTTAATCCAAAAATTAATTAATTTTTTTTATAAATAGTTAGGTTAAATATTATGAAATACCTGTACAGCATCATTTTTGTGCTTCTTATAAGCAATTTTGTTTTTGGACAAAAAAAAATATTCAAAGAAATACTGGAAGAAGATTATAAAAACTCCGGAGTAATGTTGTCCGACAACAATACAGCTGACGGATATTATATATTCAGCGAAGTGGGCAAAAAGGACAAGCGAAATAGAATATATGCGCTAAAACTTTTGGATATAAACCTAAACGTCATAGCTACCAAAAAAATAACTTTAGACAAAAAATCTTATCTATCCGATGTCGCATATAATGGCGAGCAAATTGCTGTATCTTTTTATGATGACAAAAATGACAAAGCAGAAATATATCTATACGCAAGCGATGGTAATTTTATTAAAAAATATACTAAGGATATTTCATACAAAAAAGTATCAGTAAGTCTATACCCGATGAACAATAATGGTTTTGTGATTATATACAGGTTCAAGATAAAACTGCACCTTGGTGACGCATATATCATTGAGCGATTATCGCCAAATGCTGATGTGCTTTGGACATTGGAGTCACCTATTAAGAAAAATAGGTCAGAACATGTTAGTCTCCTCTCCTCCAATGATCAAAGTATTTTGTTTTTGATAAATTCAGGAAAATCAGCAGATATAACCAAAAAGTTTAAAGAAGATATACTTGTAGCCGAGTCCGCTACCGGCAGGATACAATTCAAGAAAAATATGAATGAGCGCAAAATACCTTTTAAAATAAATTCAGCTTTCTTTTCCAAAGAAAATAACATTTATCTTACAGGTGATTACTTTGATGAAGGTAAGAATGTACTCAATGACAAAAGTGCCGGTATTTTTATTGAAAGCTATTCGCCGGATGGTGAGCGCCTTACTCGATCGTTAAATTCATGGAAAAAAGAATTTGCTAAATATTTTGATATTAAAAACAAGAACAAATTAAAAGATATTGGATATCTATATTTTCATAAATTTTTTGAATTTGATAATCGAATGTTTGCCATAGCAGAATCCTTCAGACGAAAAGTGACCCTGCTTCAGGATGGAGCAGTCTCTTTACAAGTCCAAAATGCATATCTTATCGAATTTAATGAAAAAAATAAAATATCTGATATACATACTTTTGAAAAGTCCAAAAGTAAAACACTTATGAAAATGGTGCTATCCATCAATCTCACTGGAAAAATTGCCAAAGCTATAGGCGCATTTGATTATCTCTTTACCCAATTGGACCATAGACGAAACCGGTTTTATATTAATTTTGTTGACTTTAAAGGTTTTAAAGGATCTTATAAAAAAAGTTACCTAAAAACGCTAATTTATGATGATGGCAAGTTTATAAAAGATGAAATTGACTTAAAACCCGATAAGAAAGTTTCGCGAATATTTCCCTCTAAACTAGGTAAAATTCTCATCGCCGAGTACGATAAATCTAAGCGAGAAATCCATATGCATGTGGAGAGCCTAAATGTTAGATAAACTATTTATATTTTTGCCTAAAGATCGGATTTGCTCGAGTATATTCCGTGATAGATATTACCTGCGAATAAATTATGGCTCAAGAAGTACGTAAGGTCTATTGCTGCTTTTAGGAATTTCTTAAAGGCATTCTATCATATTATACCTCAATTATTTTATCTTTGTGCTATGCAAAACTGGAGTAATTGGATATACGACTCTTTGGGGATGAGTCACTCCATACAGTATAAGATACTCACAACTATTTTTATTGGGCTTCTGCTCTATATTACTCGAAGGCTATTACTACATCTCTTTTTAAAAAAATCTAGAGACATAAAGTCTTCGTATAACTGGCAGAAGGGGACGACTTATGGTCTGTATGTTCTCTTTTTTCTAATAATTGCACCTATATGGATCGCTGAACTGCGGAGTATTGGTACGTTTTTAGGATTACTTACCGCAGGACTGGCTGTAGCACTTAAGGATCCAATATCCAATCTGTTTGCATGGATATATATCATCATAAAAAAGCCTTTTGAAATGGGAGATCGTGTCCAGATAGATGATATTTCGGGTGATATTCTGGATATTAGTTTTTTTGAATTTACGATGCTAGAAATCAAAAACTGGGTAGATGCTGATCAGAGTACAGGTAGGATCATCCACGTACCTAATGGATTGCTCTTTACGCGTGCTATAAAAAATTACAATCAGGCGATGAATTATATTTGGAATGAAATTCCTGTAACTATCACCTACGAATCTGACTGGAAAAAAGCCAAAAAAATTTTACAACAAATAGAAATTGAACACCTAAAACCATTAGTCGAAAAACTCAAACCTAATCTTGAGAAAGCCAAAAAGGACTTTTACGTTGTGTATGCTAATGTCAATCCTACAATATATACCTCCCTTGAAGACCATGGAGTTAAATTAACATTGAGGTATTTGTGCAATCCTAAAAAAAGAAGAAATACAGAACAGCTCGCTATAGAGAACATTTTGACAGAATTTGCAAAGCATAGTGATATAGATTTTGCTTATCCTACAACTAGATTTTATACGAATTCTGAGGGGATGTAAAAAAGAAAAAAATTATACTCTATGCATCATCCAAATATATAGAGAAGTCTATGGGTTGATCATATAAGTATATTTATTTTAGGACTATGCCTGTGACATAGCTCGCGTATTACAAAGTTTAAGTTATACATCAACAAAGGTATTCTGCACCAAAAGCATTGTTCAGACGATACGGACTCTATTGCCCGGAAGGGATTTGATTACGCCTTGAAGTTCCATATCCAGTAGATCTCCCGCAAGCTGACTACCCTTGACCTTCAAGGCATAACTCAACTCGTCCACTCCCAACTCCTTGTGCTCTGATAGCAGACCATAAATAGACTTTTGGATATCTGATAGATCTACAAATAATTTTCGCTGGATGGGCATATCGGCCTTATCATCTTTCTCCCACATCATCGCATAGCCTATGTCATCAGCAGATTGTATGAGGGCTGCTTTTTGTGACTTGATCAATAGATTGCAACCTTCAGAGCGTTCTTCCCCGATTCTTCCCGGAACTGCAAACAAATCTTTATTATAACCAAATGCTATATCTGCTGTAATCATAGATCCTCCTTTTCGATTGGACTCAATGACCACCACAGCATCACTCATACCGGCGATGATCCGATTGCGCATCGGAAAATGCTCTCGTTCCGGACCCTCTCCCAATCCAAACTCAGATACAAGTGCGCCTTGTGATTCCATCTTAGATGCAATATTCTTGTGTACTGCCGGATAGATCATATCAAGGCCATGCCCTAGAATACCCAAAGTGCTCAAACCATGTTCTAAGGCACTCCTATGCGCCGTGATATCAATACCATAAGCCATACCGCTGATAATCTGTACCTTATATTCTTTGAGCTCACTGACGAGTTTCTCACATATGGCTCGACCATAGGCGCTTGCATCACGCGTACCCACAATTGCCACGGTACGAGCTACATTGAACTCTGTCTGCCCTTTGGTATAGAGCAATAAAGGGGCATCCTTGTAGTGGCTGAGACGCTTCGGATAGCGATCATCATAAAATGACACAAGCTCTATACCTTTTTTGATACACAGTTCTCTTTGTTTATAGGCTATTTCCAGATGTTGTTGGTCCCGAATGGACTGCGCTAATCCCAAGCCCACTCCAGGTATTTTGACCAAATTTTTGATGGTCTCCTCAAATATTGCTTCTACACTGCCGCAATAGCTGATCAATACTTTGGCCAGCACCGGACCTACCTTTGGTATGGCACTCAGGGCTATATAATAGTGTTCCTTGCTCTCCATTTTATTCAAAATCTTGAGCAATAGAGGGTTTTAATCGCCGAGCTTTGGTCAAATAAGTCTTTGCTGTAGTAGGATCTCCAATTTTTTGGAGCAATAGTCCCATCGCATAATTCATCTGCGGATGATTACGGTTTAGCTCTAGTCCCAGATTGAGATAATGGATAGCCCATTTTAGATCATTCTTCTGAATATACAATTTATTGTACGATATGTCCAAATAAAAAGCCTCCAGCGCACGATACCCTCTATTAGCACCGTTTAGATATTCTAAATATTCATTGACAAATGCATTAGACGGATTGTCCATGATCACTTCTTTAAACCCATTCAGCAGTTTATTGAGGTCAGCATCCAACTTATAATTTTCGGCATAAATACCAGCCTTCATTTTTTGGGCTGTTCTGTACGATGGCAAAATTTCGACTGCGCGTTGGACATATTTTTCAGCCTCATCCAGATATACGTGCTGCTCGTCCGGCCTATCGGCTTTGAGATATTTATTGAACCAAGCCGTACCCATAAAACTATTGGCTCGTGCACTGTTTTTTGAAACTTTGATGGCCTCACTATTCAGCGTAAAACCATCTTTCCAAGCAGGTACACGCTGATATGAGATAAGAAAAAATATCAAAATCACTGGTACAAAACTCCAAACAAACCACTGCTCTTTTATTTTTTTCAAGACAGGTATCCTTTTCATTACCAACCAGACTATCGCTATACAAAATACCATCGATGACAAAAACAAAAAGCGTTCATTCATAAAGGTCCCTACACTGAATAGTATATTGGACACGATAAATAAACTGCCCAGATAAAAAAGAATAAAGTAACTCATAGGGTCCCGTTGCTTGAACCGTTTAAAGGCATATACCACCATAGCTAGATAAATTGCAAAGGACAAAAGTACTTTAAAATTGCCCCAGTTCATTATCGGTATATGATAGGGATAGTAATCATGTGTGAGTGGATATGGCCAAAATAATAACTTAATATAAACACCTAAAGTATATAAAATCGTAGCATAACGCTCGGCACCATTCATACCCACAAAAGGATTATTCATCACATCCGTAATCTCCTGACCACTGCTCAAAAAGTATCCGACTACGAAGTATCTTATCGTCAAAAACAAGAATACCGGAACTGCGAAATACCAGCTTCGTTGGAGACTTTGGACAAATTCTATTTTTCTAAAAAAATAAATAGTCAGTGGTGCCAGTGCCCATATCACCACCGCATTTTCTTTGGACATCAAAGCCAGAAAACTCATCAAAATCGATAGCACCAATAAATATTTCTTCTTTAGGTCAATATATTTCAAAAAGTATATCAGTGACCAGATCAAAAAAATGCCTACCATGATCTCATCCCTCCCCTTGACATTAGCGACAACTTCTACATGCGTAGGATGGACAGCAAATAGGAGACTCGCCCAAAAAGCAATGGACTTATAAAACGGTTTGTCCTGCTTTTCGATAAGTAGTAACTGCACAAAACGATAAAACAACCATAATAGAAATATATACAATATCAGATTAATGATGTGGCTCCAAGAAGCATTGAGCCCAAATGCCTCATACTCCAGTGCAAAACTGATTAGAGATAAAGGGCGGTAGCGACCACCCAAAACCAAATTGCGCTGTTCACCAAAATAACCCGTAAAACTCTCCTTACTCAATAGATCCGGAATGCCCTCAACACCCTTCGTTACGAAACTATTTTTGGTATATACCAGTACATCATCCAGTACATACTCGAAGCTACTCGTTTTATAATATAAGGCTATCGACACAAGAGCCAATAGTGCCCAAACTACCGACTCCCGCTTCATGTATTTTTGCCAACTCAAATAATCTACTGCTATGGGTTTGTAGATTTTTTTTGCCTTGGCCAAAGCCTTCTTCTTGTTTTTTTTACCTTTATGCGCCATTTGGATACAAACTTAATAATAAGCATGCGACTTTTAAGCCAAATTGATTTGATTTTGAAGGATAAAGGCATTTTTCTTAGTTGCTTGTTCGTAGCACTTTGGATTATCACTGCTCCGGTAAGTACTTCCGCTCAAACAAATATTAAAGCTGGATATATCGGTACCGCACAACAGTTTGATGCAGTCGATCGCACACTCGACCGCTATAATCTAGTCTATGCAGATCAAATCCAAAAAGAACTCCAACCGCTGAGGATCTATCACGGAGTCAGTTTGGGCATAAGAAGAAGATGGGACATTACGGCCATAGAATTTTCTTATGACTTTGGTCTCAAGAATAGCCAATCGGAAGCAAGCTTGGATGACCAATCCATCAAACTCAAGTCGCTCCGACATAATTTTGGTATTGGAGTGCTCCAATACTTCGGTGAGGGGCAGACCAATGGTTTTAATATCGGTATCCAACCATCCATTCATTACAATTATTTTAACTTGGATGGATCCAAAAACAATAGAAGTAAGCAAAAACTGCTACGCCTACAGTACCCGTCTTATCGCATAGCATTACATATAGACCTCCCCTCAGCTATCGATCAAGGCTTGAGCATCCAGCCCTTTGCGGAGTTTTCTTTTGGACAGGATGTCTCCACATCTGCTTTGGCAGAATATTTGGAGGTCCAAAGTCCCTCAACAGGTTTACCGATGACCTTCGGCA
>JAJRUR010000205.1 GCA_024277695.1 Bacteroidota bacterium
AATGCTACTATATCCCGAGCGTGTGATGAGCAGATCAGCTCTTCGGATATAGTGCGAGAGTCTCGAACTCGTCAAGTAATTGATGACAGTTAGTTGATCGCTTTGTTGCACAATGGTTTCGGGATCACCGGATATGATGCCCCGTATTATGATAGCCGGATGTGGATTTTTGGATAGCAGGTCTATCAAGATATTTTCGAGATCTGTCCTCAAGGGTTCAGGACCGGATAGTACAGCCAGAGTGTTTTTGGTCAAAGCTGAAGATTCTTTTGGGGTACCAAATCGAGAAAGTACCCCGACGAAACGATGGTCTATATCCTCCAGGTCCTGTGTCATTATGCCTGTGAGATCATAGGGTTTTGGAAAGTCCGGTATCCAGAGTTGGTCAAACTTTCGGATCAGTGCTCTATGGCCCTGTTGCACTAGAGTGCTAGCGGGATGGCTGACCAGTGGGATATACCATTGGTGGCTGATCATGACAGAAAAACTTAGGTCGGATCGCACACCATATCGACTGTCGGATAGAATAAAGTCGGGTTTTACTTTTCGGACGATTTTTTGAGTAAAAAGATATTCTTTGTGGATAGTATTCAATATTTTGGGTAGTTGCAATGCCATCTTTGGTAAGAGTAACTTACGAGCATATTGGATATCGTAAGGAGGTAGTTCGTGGATGGGAGCTTGAGGAAACTCGTAGGACAGTAACTTGAGTGCTTGCCCGGCGCCTGCGATGTGAACTTCAGTATTTCGATCTATCAGCTTACGGATGATAGGGATGCTACGCGTGGCATGACCCAAGCCCCAGTCGAGTACTGCGCAGAGTGCAATTTTTTTTTGGCTCAGCATAGCAGCTTCTATGTAAGTCTTATTTCTTCATCCTTATCGTCATAGAACTTATACTTGATCAAAGGCAGATCGTGGTCTTCTTTGATTTTGATCCAGTTTTTGTATTTTTTGTACCATTTCCATTTGCGCCCCAGAATTCCTTTTTTGAAGTAGGCTGCAAGAAAAGGATGTACGGATAAGCTGAGTTTTACATTGGGCATGTTATTAAAAATAAACTCTAGATCTCTCTCTATCTCATCGGTTACGAGAATAGAGGCTGTCATCTTGCCGGAACCTCCACAGGTAGAGCACTGTTCTTGGACTTCGATTTTTACTTCGGGACGTACACGCTGGCGAGTGATTTGCATCAATCCAAATTTGCTTAGCGGCAGCACGGCATTTTGTGCTCTATCTTGGGACATGGCTTCTCGCATTGTTGTGAGAAGCTTTACTCGGTTTTCATGTTTTTTCATGTCGATAAAATCGACGACGATCAGTCCTCCCAGATCACGTAGTCTCAGTTGGCGTGCTATTTCTTTGGCAGATTCGAGGTTGACAGCTAATGCGGCTTCTTCTTGGTTAGTGCGTTGGACTTTTGGTCCGCTATTGACATCAATCACGTGCATCGCCTCTGTATGTTCGATGACGAGGTAGGCACCGCTCTTCATCGTAGATGTTTTGCCGAAAGATGATTTGATTTGTTTATTGACACCCATAGTATCGAAGATGGGCTTGGCAGACTTGTAGTGTGCTATAATTTTGGCTTGATCGGGAGCGATTTGCTTCATATATGTCCTCAGACTTTCTTCGAGTGCCTTATCGTTCGTGATGATGCGGTTAAAGGAGGTAGTGAGCATATCTCTAAGTATGCTGTTTGTCTTTCCGATTTCGCTCAGAAGCTTGATGGGCGGATCTACAGTTTTGAGCTGCTGGTAGATGTTTTTCCATTTTTCTACCAACTCCATGAGTTCGACGTGCAGATCAGCTGTTTTTTTGCCTTCGGAAGCTGTACGTATGATGACGCCAAAATTTTTGGGTCTGATGCTGTTGATCAGAGTTTTGAGTCTTGATCGCTCTTCAGCACTGGCTATTTTTTTGGATATAGAAATCGCATTAGAAAAGGGGATCAATACCAAAAATCGCCCGGGAATGGTGAGTTCACAACTCAATCTAGGTCCTTTAGTAGAGATGGGTTCTTTGAGTACCTGTACCAAAATCGGCGACTTTTTGTTGAGCACTTGATTGATTTTGCCGGTTTTGATGATTTCTCCTTCAAAATCAAAATGGTCAAGCAAGTGATTATGGAGTGTACCCTTACGGACTTGAGCGACCCATTTTTGTAAGGATCTCAAGGGGGGCCCAAGATCTGTATAGTGTAGAAAAGCATCTTTGCGATGACCAATATCTACAAATGCTGCATTGAGGCTGGGCATAAGTTTTTGTACTCTACCCAAAAATATATCACCTACAACGAATTTGTTGCTTGTTTTTTGTTGGTGTAGCTCTACCAACTTACCATCTTCGAGTAGAGCTACCTCTACCTTGGATGGGCTCGAATTAATGATTAGTTCTTTTTCCATTTGTTTTGTTTGGAAAAAGACTACAGTTACTCAAAAGAAGGACATCTTAAAAAAAATCGGTTTTTGGATGTCCTGAGACTATAATATACAAAGAGGATAAGTCATGTCAACTACATAGAATCTTTACGTGTTGCTTACCACTGAGGTGATCACCTTCAAGTGTAACCGAGTCTAGTTAGTAAAGAAAACTATTTCTTCTTTTTGTGTCTGTTTTTTCTTAATCTCTTCTTTCGCTTGTGTTTAGAGATTTTTCTTCTCTTTCGTTTTTTACCGTTGGGCATATTTTTTTTTATTTATTGATAATTGGCTCAAGCCAATAAATATATTTCAATTGAAATCGATTACTTTTTGATGGATGCATTTTTGACTGCCTCCACAAATATTTTGGAGGGTTTGAATGCGGGTATATTATGTTCGGGTATGACGATCGGTCTATTTTCTTTGATGTGGCGGCCTATTTTTTTGGCGCGTTTTTTGACTATAAAAGAACCAAATCCTCTGATAAAGACGTCTTCACCGCCTTCTAACGATCCTTTTATTTCTTTAAAAAACATTTCTAAAGTGACTAATACATCTACTTTTGGTACACCGGTTTTGTCTGAAATGGCTACTACTAGATCGGCTTTTCTCATGATAATTGGCTCATTTTAAATTAGTTATAACAATAATCCCCCAATAGGGCTTGCAAATTTCTAAAAAATTTTGAATAAAAGAAACTTTTTGCCTGTTTTTTATGATAACTGAGTGATACTCTATATGTTAAGGGAGTTTTTGGAGCTTATTGGTCAAAAAATCGATATAAAATTGTAGATCTGAGTCCAAAGTGTATCTTTACTCCAAATCAAGAGCTTATGGTGTCTTTGTATTCGATGACCGGCTTTGGGGCTGCCCAAAACAAATCCAATGGTACGGTGGTCAAAGTAGAAATAAAATCCCTCAATGGCAAGATAGCGGATGCTAGAATGCGCATACCCTCCCGTATCAAAGACCGAGAGATCGAGATCAAAAATCTGGTGATTAGCCGAGCCATACGAGGTAAGCTGGACTTAAGTATCGACGTATTGATCAATGGGCTTGCGGAGAGCTATCAGATCAATGAGCATCTCGTGGAGGCTTATTTTAGCTCACTGAGCAGGCTGAGTAAGAAACTCGACATTTCAGGGGGTGATTTGATGCAGACGATTATGCGGTTACCTAATGTGGTAGCCTTACAAGAGGATAGTGTAGATGATCAAGAATGGCAGATGATCCGTAAAACGATCTTAAGTGCCTTAGATCAGCTGATGGAGTTCAGAAAACGAGAGGGACAGTCCTTATTTAAAGAGCTCAAATCCCGTGTACAATCCATTATGGAGACCTTGGCCCAAGTGGACCGTCTGGAGGCTGAACGTATGCTCCGGATCAAACAAAAGTTGAGCAGAGGACTCGATGCTATATCAGATCATATCAAAATAGACCAAAATCGCTACGAACAAGAGCTGATATACTATATGGAAAAGTTGGACATCACCGAAGAAAAAGTGAGGCTCAAGGAGCACTGTAGCTATTTTGTACAGTTACTCCACGATGATACACCGGAGAAGGGTAGAAAATTAGGCTTTTTAAGCCAAGAGATCGGCAGAGAGATCAATACTCTGGGATCAAAAGCTCAGTTTGCTCCGCTTCAGCGACTCGTGATCGATATGAAGGACGAGCTCGAGAAAATAAAAGAACAATCGCTCAATGTGTTGTAAATGCTGCAAGAAGAACGGGGAAAGCTCTTCGAGGTCTTTGCGCAGCTTGATATAGTGGCGGTCGACTATCCAATATCTCGCTTTGCAGGCTTCTATACCAAGGCTGTACAACTATCGCCAATAAATCATATTTTTGCATCTTCGTTTTTCTTGAGAAACTAAATCCATATAATGATTTATCCTACGTATAAGCAGCTTGATCCGGCGAGCATCGACCAAGAGATTCTCCAATTTTGGCAGAAGCAGTCCATTTTTGAAAAAAGCATGGATCCGTCCAAAGAGGCTTATGTCTTCTATGAAGGTCCCCCCTCTGCCAATGGCAAGCCCGGAATCCACCACGTGATGGCACGCACGGTCAAAGACCTATTTTGCCGATTCCACACGATGAAGGGCTATCGCGTAGAGCGCAAAGGTGGATGGGACACCCATGGACTCCCGATAGAGCTCAATGTAGAAAAAGAACTCGGGATCACCAAAGAAGACATCGGTACCAAAATCTCGGTCGATGCATACAATGCCAAATGCCGAGAAACCGTCATGCGCTACAAAGATATTTGGGATGATATCACCCGAAAAATGGGTTATTGGGTCGATCTGGACCACCCTTATATCACTTTCGAAAACGAATACATCGAGTCGGTTTGGAATCTACTCAAAATACTCTACGACAAAGACTACCTATACAAAGGCTATACTGTTCAGCCTTTTTCACCGGCTGCGGGTACTGGTCTGAGTACTCATGAACTCAATATGCCCGGATGCTATCGCGATGTCAAAGATTATTCGCTCACTGCGCAGTTCAAACTCCTACGAGACGAGTCATCTGCTTTTTTGTACGAAGGGCACGATCTCGATGTCTATGCTCTGGCATGGACGACTACACCGTGGACACTCCCCTCTAACTGTGCGCTTGCTATCGGCAAAAAAATCCGTTATGCTCTCGTACAGAGCTTCAATCCCTATACACACCAACCGGTTGCTGTCGTGCTGGCAGAAGATTTGATCTCCAAATATTTCAATTCCAAAGCCGCTGACATTCCTCTCGAAGACTACCGTCCCGGAGACAAATTGATTCCGTTCAAGCTACTCAAAACTATCCAAGGAGATAATCTCGTCGGTATCCATTACGAGCAATTGATGCCATACGTGCAGCCGGAAAAGGGAGACGCCTTTAGAATCATCCCTGCGGACTTTGTCTCTACAGAAGATGGCTCAGGCATAGTACATACTGCATCCGTTTTTGGTGCGGATGACTTCAGGGCTTGCAAAGAAAATGATATACCTTCTATTTTGGTAAAGCGAGATAATAAGTGGATACCCCTCGTGGACAAACAAGGTCGATTTGTAGCCGAAGTTACTGACTTTGAGGGGATGTATGTCCGTGCAGAATACTACGATGATGCTATCCAAAATGCGCCGGACTTTGAGTCCACAGATCTAAAAATAGCAGTCAAACTAAAAAAAGAAAATAAAGCCTTTAAGGTCGAAAAATATACACACTCCTATCCCCATTGTTGGAGAACGGACAAGCCCATACTCTACTATCCCTTGGACAGTTGGTTTGTGCGCGCTGCACAGGCACGCGAGCGTATGGTAGAGCTCAACAATACCATCCATTGGAAACCGACACATACCGGCACGAAACGTTTTGGTGTGTGGCTCGAAAATCTCCAAGACTGGAATCTCTCCCGATCGAGATATTGGGGTACACCCTTGCCCATCTGGAGAACAGAAGACGGCAGCGAAGAAATCTGTATAGGCTCTATAGCCCAACTTCAAACAGCCATCGATCAAGCCAACAAAACCTTAGGCTTAAACCAATCCGTTCCCAAAGACCTACACCGCCCTTATATCGATAATATTGTTTTGGTATCGCCTTCCGGCAATGAAATGACGCGTGAGCCGGACCTTATCGATGTGTGGTTCGACTCAGGGGCTATGCCCTATGCGCAATGGCACTACCCCTTTGAAAACAAAGAAAAATTTCAACAAAACTTCCCTGCAGATTTTATAGCCGAAGGAGTAGATCAAACACGGGGATGGTTCTATACCCTGCATGCTATTGCAACTATGTGCTTTGATAGTGTAGCTTTTCGCAATGTAGTCTCCAATGGTCTCGTACTCGATCATACAGGTCAGAAAATGTCCAAATCCAAAGGCAATGTCGTAGATCCTTTTGACACCTTAAGTACTTACGGAGCCGATGCCACTCGATGGTATATGATGGCCAATGCCAATCCTTGGGACAATCTAAAATTTGACCCCAAGGGGATCGAAGAAGTCAAACGCAAACTCTTCGGAACGCTCTATAACAGCTATTCTTTTTTTGCGCTTTACGCCAATATCGACAAATTTATCTACCGCGAAGATGAAATCGATATACAAGCCAGGCCGGAGATAGACCGCTGGATACTTTCTGTGCTCCATACGCTTATCCAAGAAGTAGATGCAGATTTTGCTGACTATGAGCCGACGCGCGCCTGTCGTAAAATCCAAGACTTTGTCGAAAACAACCTGAGCAACTGGTATGTACGACTATCTCGACGGCGATTCTGGAAAGGTAGCTATACCAGCGACAAAATATCGGCATATCAGACGCTCTATACCTGTCTGAATACTGTAATAAAACTGATGGCACCGGTGTCCCCTTTTTTTACCGATTGGATGTACCGAAACCTCAACAATACTACTAAAAAAGAAACATGGGAGTCTGTACATCTCGCTGATTTTCCAAAAACAGACTACGCATGGATCGATAAAGACCTGGAGCAGCGTATGGACTATGCACAGCGGATATCTTCTTTGGTACATTCGCTGCGACGAGGAGAAAATTTACGGGTCCGACAACCCCTACAAAAGATTATGCTACCCATCTTGGACCAAAAATTCAAAACCCAAGTCCAAGCAGTAGAGGAGCTCATATTGCACGAAGTCAATATCAAGCAGATCCAATACCTGGACGATGCTTCAGGAGTCATCCAAAAAAGCATCAAACCCAACTTCAAAACCTTGGGCAAGCGCTTGGGCAAGGATATGAAATCGGCCGTACAACGCATCTCCTCCCTAGACCAAGAAGCCATAGCCCAAATCGAAAAAACCAACAGTTTTGAGCTCTGTATCGATGACAAGACCTATGATCTCACGCTCCAAGATTTTGAAATCAGCTCTAAAGATATCCCGGGATGGACAGTGGCTACCGATAGGGAAATCACCGTAGCGCTGGACATACATATCACGGAAGAACTCCAAAACGAAGGACTCGCACGCGAATTGGTCAATCGCATTCAAAACTTGCGCAAAGACAAAAACTTTGAAGTCACCGACCGAATAATTGTCCGACTAGAACGGCATGAAATGATCCGCACAGCAGTAGAAAAGTTTAGAGATTATATCAAAAAAGAAGTATTGGCAGACAGCTTAGAATTGGTAGATGTGGCAGAACTGGTGAGTAATGCCCAAATCGATTTTTTGGATGGCATCGTACTCCAAGCCTACATTATTAGGAGCTAAGCGGCTAAATAATCCGCCGGAAAAGTATTGTGCCAAGCCATCACTTTCCGATACAAAAATCTCTAAAGATACTATCCAACAGGTCATCCGAATAGATTTCACCCGATATCGTACCCAGTGCATGCATCGCATGGCGCAAGTCCAGCGCTATCAAGTCAGAAGGCAGATCATTAGAAAGACCCTCTTGGACAGCTTGGAGAGATTGGAGTGTATTCCGAAGAGCCTCATAGTGCCTTAGATTCGTGATGACCATCTGATCCGAAAGATGATCAGATCGTACCAGATCTACCAGTAACTGCTTCAGCGAGTCCAGCCCATCTCCTCTTTTGGCGGACATTAAGAGTGTCTCCCGTCGTCCACACAGACTACTCACAGACTCTTGTATATCATATCTATGGCATAAATGCTTGTATTGGTCGGCTTTATTAAGCAGGATGATGGCTTTTTGGTCTGCAGACAAGTTTAACTCTTTAAAACGCGCAGCAAGCTCATGAGTATCTTCATCCACCACCGACATATATAGCACAATATCCGCTTTGGTGATCTGTTCATAACTGCGTCGAATGCCTTGTGCTTCGATTTCGTCCTCTGTCGATCGAAGTCCTGCAGTATCTATAAATCGGTAGAGTATGCCATCGATACGGATGCTATCTTCGATGACATCTCGCGTAGTCCCGGGTATAGCGCTAACGATGGCTTTTTCTTCTTGGAGCAAGGCATTGAGCAATGTAGATTTGCCCACATTGGGAGCACCCACGATAGCTACAGCTACTCCCTTTTTCAATGCATTTCCATAGGCAAATGAACGGATCAGCGGTTGGACAAAGTCCATCAGTTCTGTGACCAAATCCTTCAATGCTGTCCTATCCGCAAACTCCACATCTTCCTCACTAAAATCATTCTCCAGTTCGATCAAAGAAGCAAATTTTATCAGACGAGAGCGAAGATTTTTGATCCGGTCAGAAATGCCTCCGCGCAGTTGGCTCAAAGCGACGCGATGTTGTGCGCCGGTATCTGCAGCGATAAGTTCTGCTACAGCTTCAGCTTGGCTTAGATCCAGTTGACCATGCAGAAAAGCACGCTTAGTAAATTCTCCGGGCTCAGCATATCGCGCTCCTTCTGTTATGAGCAGGCGTACCAACCCTTCTAGAATATAACTCGAGCCATGACATGAAAACTCCACCATATCTTCTTTGGTGTAGGACCGAGGGGCTATAAATACACTCACCAAGCACTCATCCAATATCTTTCCCCCGGATGTCCTAATGGTTCCGTAGTGTATCGTATGGCTCGGCACCTGCAGGAGGTCTTTGCCGCAAAATATACGATCGGCTATGCGCCGAGCATCAGGACCACTCAACCGAACTACCCCCAACGCACCTTCTCCCGATGGCGTAGATAGGGCTACTATAGTATCTGTTGGGTGTATCATATCAAAAATAATAATTTGATGGCTAAGGAACTAAAACCTCAAGTGTCGCACGGTGGCAGAATTATTGATCAATTGTTTGAGAGAGTCGATACCAATCTGGAGGTGCCGATCCAGAAAATTGCCCGACACGAGCCGATCACTATCTCCGGTCTTGACACCCTCGGGGACCATCGGCATGTCAGACACTAACAAAAGTGCCCCGGTTGGGATTTTATTGGCAAATCCGGTGATAAATAATGTCGCCGTTTCCATGTCGATAGCCATCGTCCTGAGTGTACGCAAGTAGCGCTTAAAACCTTTGTCATGCTCCCAGACTCTACGGTTTGTGGTATATACTGTCCCCGTCCAGTAATCTTGAGCATAATCTCGAATCGTTGTCGAAATCGCCTTTTGTAGAGCAAATGCCGGAAGTGCAGGCACCTCCGCCGGAAAATAATCGTTGGATGTACCATCCCCCCGAATAGCAGCTATGGGCAAGATCATATCGCCCACCTTATTTTTTTTCTTCAGTCCTCCGCACTTGCCCAAAAACAAAACCGCCTTGGGCTCCACTGCCTTGACCAGGTCCATAATCGTAGCAGCATTGGGGCTACCCATCCCAAAATTGATGATCGTGATACCTTCTGCCGTAGCACAACTCATATTTTTTTTGGATATCGGAACTCCAAACTTTTTGGCAAACATTTCTACATATTGATCAAAATTTACCAAAAGGAGATACTTTCCAAATTCTTCGATTTGCATTCCGGTATATCTGGGTAGCCAATTGGCAACTATTTGTTTCTTTGTCTTCATAATACTAAGATCTTTGTCCCACAAATGTACGAGAGTTCATTGAATATCAAGTAGAGGGGTGTATCTTTGCTTTTAGTGAGACATCCGATGATTTATTTTGTTCTTTTGGCTTGTGTAGCATGCCCTTTTTTTGGCTATAGCCAATCTTCCCTCGGGACAGCAGATACTGTGATCTATATTACTAAAAAAGCAGACCAATCTGATTTGTCTATTCTTCTGGGCAATTCTGCACTAAACAACCTGCCTTTTGGTGCCATTGTTGTCATCCAAGATCGCCTCAAAGAAACGGAAGTGCTACCAAGGACTAAAGACCATGCAGGCCAACGCATAGGAAACCGATCCGGAAGTACTACCGGCAAAGGATCAAATAACATCAGAAATAAAAAGACCCAAAGACCCAAAACTCCTCACTGGAATGCTTTTAACAAACACTACAAACGACATACCCGTAACTGCCCCAAATAAAGAATTATGATCAAAAAAATCGACCATATCGGTATAGCCGTCCACGACATCGAACAGGCCATCCGGAACTATACGAACTTGCTTCAAGCAAAAGTAATTCATGACGAAATCGTCCCATCCCAACATCTGCGCGCCGTATTTATAAAACTAGCAAAACAAAAAATAGAATTACTATATCCCCTAAACTCCAACAGCCCTGTCGCCAAATTTTTAGAAAAACGCGGCGAAGGTGTTCATCATATTGCTTTTCGTACGAACGATATCCGCAAAGAAATCCAACGCCTCAAAAAAGAGGGCTATCGACTAATCCAAGACGAACCCATTCTGGGAGCATATAATAAATGGGTGTGCTTCCTCCATCCTAAAGATGCACAGGGAGTACTCATAGAACTGTGCCAGCCTAGAAAAAACTAACCCGCCCCCTTGAGAGGGGAGCGGGCGTCATCAAAACAAAACGAAAAACCAACTATTTTGTACGTGCTTGGATGGTCACTGACTTGTTAAGTAGTTTTCCTCCACGCACTACAGATAGATCTATTGTCTCTCCTATTTCTCTAGATCCGATATACTCCTGTAATTCAGGAACGGACGATATTTTTATATTGTTGACCTTTATGATGACATCATTTGGTAGTAATCCCGACATTTCTGCAGATCCACCCTCCAAGACATCAAATATCAATACACCTTAAGTTATATTGAGGTTAAATTTTTCTGCTATTTCGTCATCGACATCCGTAATATCCACTCCAATATATCCTCGCTGAGGACTCCCGTAGGTGATCAAATCTTTGACGATTTTGTGCATAAGATTGACCGGTATAGCAAATGCATATCCTGCAAAAGTACCTGTCGGAGTAGCTATGGCTGTATTGATCCCTATCAAGCGCCCCTCCAAATCTACCAAGGCTCCACCACTATTTCCTCCATTCACAGCCGCATCAGTCTGAATAAAGGACTCTATCGAACTACGTCCGTCACCAATCATATCCAGATCGCGGCCCTTAGCACTTACTATGCCTGCCGTAACCGTACTCGTCAAATAACTAAATGGATTGCCTACGGCAAGCACCCACTCGCCTACTTGGACATCATCGGAGTTGCCATATTCGATAAATGGCAAATTTTGACCATCTATCTTTAATACCGCCAAATCTGTCTTCGGATCGCTCGCTACCAGTCTGGCATCAAAAGTTCGATTATCTGACAATGTAATCTGATAATTGTCGGCATATTCGATGACATGATTGTTGGTGACTACATATCCATCATCAGAAATTATCACTCCTGACCCTGATCCGCGCTTACGATGAAACTGCGGACCATAAGGAGATGACCTGCCAAAAAAATGATCCCCAAAAAATAAACTAAAAGGATCTCTGGACCGCTCACGCTGATAGCGACGACTTGCTAAAGCATCACTTTCTGCCGCAGCAATATGTACTACTGCCGGCATGGATCGCTCTGCCGCTATTTTAAAATCAATCGGTGCTCCGTAAGCTCCGGACTTAAAAAGAACTTGTTTTGTAATCCGGGGGCCGGTATTGGTTTTTAAAACTTGCAGCTCCTTGCTCATCATTTTATTTGAAATGAGTGCTCCCCCAAAAGCTGCAGTGAGTAGTAGGGCAAAGCCTACTATCCCATAAGTGAGTTTTGTTCTAGCTTTCATGACTAAATGTTTTATAATGATGTGCACTATAAACGTCCTGGCTATGGAGATGGTATAAAGAATTTTTTTGTTTAACATTATATTAACGCAGCGAATATCCCCTCAGGAAGTAGAGCCGGAGAAAAGGTTTTTTCAAGCTTCTTAGTCACTAGGATTTTGTGTTTTATCTGCTCAAACCCACCGCAACGAACCAAAAGCACAAGCGGCTTAGTACATAGCTCATCCTGCCGAAAATAAAAATTTATACGGCCACTTATGATATTTGGATGAGATCAGTATCTTAGCACCGTGGTAAAAAAAATAATCTTCTCCCTATTATTATTGGGCTTGGTCGCAGGTATAGGATTGTACTTCTATATGACCGGTGGAGAAAAAATTCCATCCGGTACACAGGGTACGGATGCCGAAATGCTTGCTCTTCTGATGAAAAAAACCATCAATAAAACCGCTTGGGATACTACACATTATGTGCGTTGGACATTCAGAGACAAACACCACTATTTATGGGACAAAAAACGCCACATGGCACAAGTACAGTGGGACGACAAAACCGTCCTGCTAGATATCAATAAACAGAACGGGCTGGCTTTTCAGTCCGGACAGCCCATAGGTGACTCCATCAAAAGTCAACAGCTCATACGGACAGCCTACGAATATTTTATAAATGATGCTTTTTGGCTCAATGCCCCGGCTATGGCCTTTAATGATGATGTACGCAAAGAATATATCGACATAGATGATGCGCACAAGGGATTACTGGTGACCTATCTGTCCGGAGGAGTCACTCCGGGTGATGCTTATCTTTGGAAACTCGATAAGTGGGGACGTCCTGTATCTTTTAAAATGTGGGTAAAAATAATTCCCCGTGGTGGAGTGGAGGCGAGTTGGGAAGACTGGACACAACTCCATTCGGGAGCGTGGATCGCGCAGACACACCGTACCAAAATGGGGACTATCCGTATCAGCAACCTCCAAGACAGTCAGCACTTTCTGAGCTTTGCAAAGGAAGATCCTTTTGCAGCACTTAGCCAAAAAAAAAAGATATAATTGAGCCTCCGCCGGATTATGACACAGATGTTTGGACAGAAATCAAAGATCAGGTCGGGCTACGCATCGATATAAAATACGCCACTACAGACAATTTTATGCAGCAACAGGTCTATGCCTGTGGACGATGTTTTTTAAAAACTCTAACAGCCCAAGCGCTTGATCGCGCCTTAAAAGTCTTACTATCCAAAGGCTATGGACTCATCCTCTATGATTGTTATCGCCCGGCACCTGTTCAGCAAAAACTTTGGGAGATCACTCCGGACAAACGTTTTGTAGCACCACCGGACAAAGGATCAACACACAGTAGAGGCATGGCTGTAGATCTCAGTATGACCGATTTGGGCGGCACGGTCCTCGATATGGGCACAGACTATGATTATTTTGGTCCGGAAGCTGCACCTTCATATAGTGACCTAAGTGATGAGATACTACAACGCCGACAAATACTTCGTGAGGCTCTATGGATGGAAGGATTCGGTCAAGCGCGATCAGAATGGTGGCACTTTTCATTGCGTAACAGCCCCTCTCCACTCTATCAATGGGAGTGGAAATGTCCCTGACCGAACGATTGTTTCTGTTTCATGCTAAATAATATTTGTGCATTTTTGTAGATCAAATCAACAACACAAAACCGAGTGAAAGAAGAATTGCTACATTTTGTGTGGCGTTACCGATACTACGATGCCCAAGGTCTGCGTACTACAGATGGACGTCCAATCCGGATCATCTTTGGCGGTCAAGCCAATACGAATGCCGGCCCGGATTTTTTACAAGCACATATCAGACTGGATGACCAAGACTGGTATGGACAAATAGAGATCCACCTAAGAGCATCTGACTGGGATCGACATCAACACTCCGGAGATCCCGCCTACCAAAATGTGATACTCCACGTAGTACACCACTGCGACCAAGAGATCAAATATAGCGATGGCACCAAGATACCTTGTGTAGAATTGCAGGGAAGAATCCCGTTGCACATTTTTCGCAATTATGAAAAATTGCTGATGAGAATGGATTGGATCCCATGTGCGGGCAATCTCCAAGGCATCAAGCCGATTACTGCCCTGAGCTGGATGGAGCGACTCACTATTGAGCGACTAGCTATCAAAACAGAGCGCATCCATCATCTTTATCGCCAAAATCAGCAAAATTGGGAAGAAACCCTCTATCAGTGGTTGGCATATGGTTTTGGCTTGCGGCTCAATTCAGAATCCTTCCTCAAACTAGCTCATCGCCTCCCATTAAAAATTATCGCCAAATATCGCCATCAAGACAAACTGATCCAAGCACTCTATTATGGAGCTGCCGATATGCTGTCCAATAAGCCGGTAGATGATTTTACATCCCTTCTCCAAAAAGAATATCGCTATCTGTCCAAAAAACACCGCATAGAATGCAATACAGCCATCTTGTGGAAATTTCACCGTATGCGCCCCAACGGATTTCCTACGATTAGGTTATCACAGTTTATCCGCTTTGTCCAAAAACATCCAAGTCTGGTCAGCACTATAATAGAACAAACCGAGCTCAAGCAGCTTCTAAAGATGTTTGACATAGAAGCACACATCTATTGGTCAGACCACTCTAAATTTGGGCAATCGACCAAAAAAACTAAAAAGCGTGTGGGGCAGGCCTTTAAAAGTCAACTATTTATCAATGTGATTGTTCCCTTTTTATTCTTTTATGGTCTCATGACCGGAGAACAACGATACAAGGACAGAGCTGTGGAGTGGCTTCAACAAATAAAAGCAGAAAAAAACAGTTTGATGAAGCAATGGTCTGATGAAGGCATTCGTCCTGCTCACGCCGCAGATACGCAAGCCTTGTATCATCTAAAAACCCAATACTGTGATTCGAGAAAGTGTCTGGAATGTAGCTTTGGGCATCTGTTGATTAAAGAACGCTAAATCCTTTGCTGCAAAAAATCGTATTCAAAATACTCGTATCTCCGCTGGCACTCATCTATGGCTTGGGTGTAAGTTTGCACAATGCTTTTTATAGCTTGGGCATCCTCAAAGGACTCCGTTTTAATATCCCTCTCATTTCCGTAGGCAATCTCAGTGTAGGTGGAACGGGCAAAACGCCTCATATTGAGTACCTCATACGCATGCTCAAACCCTACGTGCAGATAGCTGTACTGAGTAGAGGCTATCGACGCAAAACCAAGGGATTCCGTTACGTAGTACCCGAAAGCGATGCCAACCAAGTAGGTGATGAGCCCCTTCAGTACAAAAAAAAATATCCGGAGATCACCGTTGCCATAGCAGAACGCAGAGCCTTTGCCATACCACAAATGATCAGCCAACAAGCCGATATCCAAACCATACTTTTGGATGATGCTTTTCAGCACCGAGCTGTTACACCCGGACTCAATATCCTACTAACTCCTTACAGCAAGCCCTTTACCAGAGACTTCCTCATACCACTAGGCCGCTTACGCGAATGGCGCTCCGCTTATGAGCGAGCGGACAAAATTATCATCTCCAAATGTCCGGATACTTTATCCATAGATGATCGCAAAAAATTAATCCAAGAGATTAACCCCTATCCGCATCAAGAAATCTTCTTTAGCAAGTATCAATATTTGGATCCTTACTATCTGTTAGACCAAAATGCCGTTTTGCAGCTTGAAAATGATATGCAGATCATCGTATTGTGTGCCTTGGCAAGCACAGACTACCTGATCGATTATCTGGAAAAACAAGTGACATATCTCGAAGTCATCGAATACGAAGATCATCACTATTATACAGAAGAGGATATCCAAAAGCTCCATCGGCGATGGGCAAGTCTGGAAGGCAAGCGCAATCTCATCCTTACTACCGAAAAAGACGCTACCCGTCTGCAACTTTTGAGACCACTCATCCTAAAACTCCAGTTACCGATTTTTGTCCTACCTATTGAAGTAAGATTTTTGGACCAAGATGCGCAACGATTTGCCAAAAGTGTACAGCAGTTTTTATTGGATTTTAAAGTTTGAATCAAGCTCCGGATCGTAATAACTTTATTCATAGTCAAAATCAGTATATTGGCAGCCTGTAAATAAAAAACTCATCTGACGTGAAAATAAAATTTTGTGGAGCTGCTCGATTTGTAACAGGCTCCAGTCATCTAATCACACTAGACAATGACTATAAAATACTACTGGACTGCGGACTATACCAAGGCAGTGAGGATAAGATGGAAAACTTTAACCGGGAGTGGAAGTTTGATCCTGCTTCTATTGATTGTGTAATCCTCTCTCATGCACACATAGACCATACCGGACGTTTGCCCAAACTGATCAAAGACGGCTATCAGGGAGTCATACACTCTACACATGCCACGCGTAGCCTCTGCTCCATCATGCTGCTAGATAGTGCACGTATCCAAGAACGAGATGCAGAATATCAAAACCGAAAAAACAAAAAAAAGAACAAAAAAGCAGCTGTACTCAAACCCCTGTACGGGCCCGAAGATGTAGCCCAAACTATGAAACGCTTTGTAGGACATGGCTATGATCGATGGTTTGAGATAGCACATGGTGTAGAAGTATTGTTCCGAGATGCCGGACATATCCTTGGAAGTGCATCGGTCACTATTCGTATCACGGAAGACGGCGAAGAAAAAATTTTGGCCTTTTCGGGAGATATCGGTCGTCCAAACAGGCCCATCCTTCGTGACCCCTCTCCGATGCCCAAAGCGGATATTGTCATCAGCGAGAGCACCTATGGCGACAGACTCCATGACGAAGCCCCGATGGAGGTCAAACGCTTCCTCCGTATCCTAAAAAAGACTTGTGTCGAAAATAAAGGCAAACTCATCATTCCGGCCTTCAGCGTAGGACGAACACAAGAAATCGTCTATATGATCGACCGACTCGAGACCGAAGGGCTCTTGCCCAAAATACCTATCTATGTCGATAGTCCTCTAGCTGTCAATGCCACCGAAATCTTCGGCACCCATCCGGAGTGTTATGACGATGAACTCAATGAATATCTGCTCGTGGACTCTAACCCCTTTGGATTTAAGGGCTTGCACTACATTCGCAAAGTCGAAGAGTCCAAAAAACTCAATGTCAAAAACAAACCCTGTGTCATCATCAGCGCATCGGGTATGATGAATGCCGGACGTATCAGACACCACCTCTTTAATAATCTCGAAGACGAAAGAAACACGCTACTCATCGTGGGCTATTGTGCACCCGACACCGCCGGGGGTATTTTGCGGGCCGGTGCCACAGAACTCAAGCTCTTCGGCGAAATCAAACAAGTCAAACTCCAAATAGAAATCATGGACTCTTTTTCTGCTCATGGTGATCAGCTCGAAATGTTGGACTTTCTCAAAAATCAACGTGATTCCGCACACACACTATTTTTGGTACATGGTGAGTATGACAGCCAACTCGTCTTCAAACAAAAACTCTTGGATCTAGGCTTCAATAAAGTATTGATACCTAGAATCGCAGAAGAATTTGAGGTATAATATATACCGGTCTTTATAGGTACAATTTTTTTTATTGAAATAATCGTCTCCGGAGTTCTATAATATTTGGTGATACAAGCAAAATGAGATCGGTAATAGATCTAAGGCTTTTGTCCGGACTCTCCCTGAGCGGACATCTCCCTGAGTTACTCAAAAAAAGATCTAAAAAGGCATACCTTTGTAGCTGTATGCAGCAAAAACAATACATACAAAAAGAATTAGCACCCGATACATCATCGGCTCGTATAGCCTTTCATACCTTTGGTTGTAAGCTAAATTATTCGGAGACTTCTTCGATCACCAGAGTTTTTGAGCAGCAGGGTTACCGCGTGGTAGATTTCAAATCAGAAGCTGAGATTTATGTACTCAATACCTGTTCCGTTACTGAGTTTGCCGACAAAAAATGCCAAAAAGCTATTCGACAGTCCAAAAAACGCAACCCCCAAGCTCGAATCATCGTTATGGGCTGCTATGCTCAACTCCAACCTGATCAAATCGCTGAGATGCCCGGAGTAGATATGGTACTTGGTGCTGCTGAAAAGTTTCGCCTTCCGGACATCATTCGAGAGATGAGCCTAACGGATTATGGTCATCCCATCGTAAGAGTCAGCCCGGTGCATGAGGTCAATGTCTTTGCGCAAGCCCACTCTTATGGAGATCGTACGCGCTCCTTTCTCAAGATCCAGGATGGATGTGATTACAAGTGCAGCTTTTGTACCATCCCGCTTGCTCGTGGTCGCAGTCGAAGTGACAGCATATCTTCTGTAATCAGCAGAGCAAAAAACATCGTCCGAGAAGGCATCAAAGAAATCGTACTGACGGGAGTCAATATAGGTGACTTTGGCCAAGGAACAGAGCGCATCGAGGCTAAACGCAGCGGTAAAGAGGCTCTTTTTATCGATTTGATCCGCGAGTTGGATCGGGTAGAGGGAATAGAGCGCATTCGGATTTCGTCGATTGAGCCCAATCTACTTACTGATGAGATCATAGAGTTCGTGGCCAATTCTCCGCATTTTATGCCGCACTTCCATATCCCCTTGCAGTCCGGCAATAATAAACTACTGCAATTCATGCGCCGACGGTATCGCCGTGAGCTATATGCACAACGCGTTGAAAAAATCAAAAAACTCATACCACACTGTTGCATCGGAGTGGATGTCATCGTAGGTTTTCCGGGGGAGACGGATGAAGATTTTCTGGAAAGTATGCGCTTCATCCAAGATCTGGATATCAGCTATCTCCATGTATTTACCTATTCGGAAAGACCCAATACTGCAGCGCTCTCTCTGCCCGACTCCGTACCTCTCAACAAGCGCCGCAAAAGAAATGAGCTCCTCCGACAGTTATCAGCAGATAAGCAAAGAGCATTCTATATGCAGCATGTCGGCTTGCGCCAAAAAGTACTCTTAGAACGCAGCAAAAAAGATCAATGCTTCACCGGATTTACCGAAAATTATATCAAAGTAAAAATACCGGCTAAAGGTCAAAAACCCAATAGTATCATCGAATTGCAGTTAGAGCATGAGATGTTGGATTTTGGAGAGTAAGCCCCTGCGAGGAGCTATGACGAAGCAGTCGCATCCTACGGATGCAGCTCACCAAATGCTTCTCAATAAAACCAGATGGTTACATTCCGCTTCGCTGCATGCACAAGAGTCGGAGTTGGACTTCCATATAATTGCTAGAAGTTAACCCAAGTCACCAAAGAGCAGATAGAGAGCTTGGTATATAGTCTGATTTGTAACAACACAATAGAGCCAACACGCCAATTGCACACCTGCCTGTTCCGCAGGCGGTTTTGGTTTTTGCCAACACGTAGAAAAGCCGTCCCGGAAAAACCAAAAAGCGCAATTTATTGTCCACCGTAAAAACCAATAGATTTATCACAGTTATTTGAGTATAGTTTAAATAGTTTAATTACATTAGCAACTTAATAAAACATTTGAAATGGGCAGGAATAAGAGATGTTTTAAAAGAGAAAGGAACTAAACAAATTTGGTTAGCTGAATAGTTGCGTAAGAGTTATAATTTGGTAAACGCTTATGCTAAAAACAGAAGACAACCGAGATTGGAAGTGCTTTTTGAAATTGCATATATTTTAGATGTTGACCCAAAAACATTAATCAATACCCAAGAAGATAAGAAATGATTTTAGATAACGAAAATGAAAACCTAAAAGTCCATGAATGGATTTCAAAATATACCGAAGAAGGCAAGTTTGATATTGTTACAGGATATTTTACCATTGGAGCATTAGCATATTTATCACAAGAAGTAAATGATAAAATAGCTGAATTTAGATTAGTGCTTGGAGATATTGTTAATAGAGATGTTGAAGAAAACAGACCTCTTGATTTATTGAATGAAAATATTACTATTGACGTTGCTCTAAGACTCAATAAACTATCACAAGAAGCAGTTTCTTTTCTGAAGCAAGAAAAAGTAATAGCCAAAACCCTTGAACCCAATTTTTGCCACGCTAAAAACTTTATATTTAGCCCAAAGAAAGACGATGACAGAAATAAATATTTCATTTCCGGAAGTTCAAACTTAACAGAAGCCGGTATTGGGCTAAAAAATACAAGTAACATTGAATTGAACATTGCCGAAACAGGAAATAACAACCAATTTAAAGAATTAGTCGATTGGTTTGAGGCATTATGGGAAAAACCGCAAGCACATAAACAAAAAACCATTATTCATAAAAATGGTACACAAACTAAAGTCGATTTTAAACAATATCTAATAGATGAAATAGAGAAAATATTTATTAAATATACTCCAAGAGAGATCTACTACAAAGTTTTGTTTGAACTTTTTGGTAATCAAATCTTAGAAGATCAAAACGACCCTGAATTTAACAGACAAGTAGGTAGATTAGAAAATAGTGTCGTATATAATACACTATATGAATTTCAAAAGAAAGGGGTTTTGAGTTTGATTAAAATGCTTCAAAAATACAACGGGGCAATTTTGGCTGATGCAGTAGGATTAGGGAAAACTTGGAGCGCTTTAGCGGTAATTAAATTTTTCCAACTTCAAGGAAGAGAAGTTCTGTTGCTTTGTCCTAAAAAATTAGAACATAATTGGAGACGCTACAAAAAGCATCAAGATTCAAAATTTGAGAAAGATCAATTTGATTTCTTTATTCGCTTCCATACAGACATGATGGAGGAGAGATTGGAAAAGTATGAAGACCGTGCAGACAAATTATTTAATAACGATAAACCCAAACTTATAGTGATAGAC
>JAJRUR010000206.1 GCA_024277695.1 Bacteroidota bacterium
CTTGGGTATTTCTGACCAATTCAAAATCCCCATCAAGTACATTGGAATCGGTGAAGATATCCATGCGCTTCAAGTCTTCAACAAAAAAGCATTTGTAGATTCCTTATTTAAAGGAGTGACCGGAGCAGAGTAATAGGATATTTTTTTGACCGACAAGGGTCCAAAAGCTTTATTTATCTACTACCTTGGCTATACATTTCAGACATCCTCGCCCCCCAAGGCTGAGTAAGCTAAATCTTTAAAAATATCTTTTTATCATAAAGATACCATACCGGCAAAAAGCACAGAAAGGTATAGAAGAGTGCCCACGAAAACGATGCCAATTTCATAGAAAATCCTAAACTTGTCAACACGTGCATAAACCATCCAATCGTCGATTTGCCAGCTATATCCAAAACAAATACCCGAAACAACACTCCGTGCAATACAAAGGCAAATATGGCATTGGCTCCGAAAATCAATGCAGGCTTAGTCCAAGCCCTGATACCGATCACATCCACTACATAGATCGATGTAGCAAAACTCATAGTCGCCAAACCCGAAGTGTAAAGCACATAAGAGCTTGTCCACAAGTTTTTGTTTAAAGGAAAATGCCAACTCCATACTAAACCGGCTATATATAGTAAAAATCCAACGACAAAAAGGTACACCAATTTTCGAT
Source organism: Bacteroidota bacterium (assembly GCA_024277695.1). GTDB lineage: Bacteria > Bacteroidota > Bacteroidia > Chitinophagales > Saprospiraceae > JAJRUR01. Next base: position 662 of record JAJRUR010000206.1, read on the forward strand.
ATGCCGCTTGAGGTACTAACCAGATTCTTCCGACTAGCATACCACTGATCCCTGTAACGATGGCAGGCAGTGTACTTACAAACCCCTCAGGATCCCAGGTACCACGATACATTCTGCCCGGTACTATCCACTGATCAATCCAAGCTGCCATATTTAGACCCGGCTCTAGCACTACACGACCATATCCGGGCAGCGGTACGAACATCAATAGCAAATAGTATAACAATAAAATCCCTACAGCTATCTTGAGTTGCTGCTTCCAACTTGTATATAAAAACAGCAATGCGCAAACCATAAATACGATAGAAATACGTGGCAATACTCCAACTAAACGAATGTTACTTATCTCAAATTTTGGAAATAATGCCAAAAACCAACCTAACAACATAATAACTAAAGTTCGCTGAAGTATCTTTTTGACTAAGCTGCGCTTAGCTTCATTTTTTTGCAGACGCTTCGTATAGGCTAGACTGATGCTCACACCAACCACAAAAAGGAAAAAAGGAAATATCAAATCCGTCACGGTAGCGCCATTCCATTGGGCATGAAGTAAAGGCTTGTAGACATGTGCCCAAGATCCCGGATCATTGACTATGATCATACCTATAATAGTAGCTCCACGCAAAAAATCCAAAGAAATGAGACGCTCCTGAATGTTCATGCTGACAAGATATAAAAATCATATAAACTCTATAAAAATAAATAAATCACTTCGTCGTAACTCCTCGACAAGCTAAGATGTCAACATCGGGCTGTACAAGCGCAATATTGAGAGATGCCGTATAGGTTATGTAGCTTGAACGCTAGTGCTTGCAAATAAAATTTGCTAGGCCAATAAGGTAACTCAAGTTTCGGTAGTTAAAATCACTGAATTGAGGCCAAATAAATCCACTTTCTTAAAAAATAGCTTATGGATTGTACTGAAAAATATTTATTTGAGTGGATAGCTTGATAGAAACGGTGAACAGGTCGCACCTACGGCGCTACTACAATATTTGCACCTATGGTGCTACTACAAACCGTTTGCTCCTCCGGAGCAGATGACAAAATAGCTTAATGCAACAAAAGCCCCAGCGGGGCGACCTGATTGTAATCCATCGTGGCGACCTGTTTGTAGCCCCAGCGGGGCGGCCTGTATAATATGGCAAACAGATACACACAATATATTTCAGGAATAATAGCGAAACGCATTCAAAAATTAGTATTCATTTTTTTGGTAAGGTTACACGAACTCCGGACAGTTTTTATGCGTAGCCCGACAGAGAACTCCTTAAAAACTTGTTGAGTTTGTCAAAAAGACACAAAGTAACCAGTGGTGATTTTGAAGTTATTTGTATATTGCATAGGGAATTATTTTTGTTTTATGATCTACAATATACTGAATATCAGTTAATTATTGAATAACAACCCCCTTTTTATTCTATTTTGTAACTACCGAAACTTGAGTAAGGTAAGTAGCTTTGCTATTAAAATATTGGAGGCTTTTTTTGACTGCTCAGGGTAAAAGAGTTTTCACTAAAGGATGCCTTTGGGGTTATAAATGGAGCTACTCACTTCTTAGGACCCAAATAGATGAGTTTTTCTTTTTGCTCTTGCTCCCAGGCTTCTTTTCGTCTTTTGACCAAGCGATCGACTTCAAGGGCAAAATCAAAAGGCCGGTCATTGAGTTGTCTGTGCCACATACGGATAGTAATATCTATCATATCATCAGGATAAGTCAAGCCTTGCGTACGGAGATAGTGTGCATAACGTGATCCTTCATAAAATGCCCAATTATGACTTATCCATTTGCCGAGTCCGAAATGCAGTTTTTTTACAACCACATCTTCCTCTGCTGCCTTCATTTTTTCTATGGCTTGGGGATCTGCAAGTCGGGACAACTCCTTACAAGCATCCACCAAATCATTGGGTATATACTTACCATCCAAGTACTTCTTGGAGATGCGCTTTTTATAGTTTTTTTGGTATGCAGCCTCGATACTATCCAGTAATTGTTCTGACTGAGCCTGCAAACCTACAATGCCAATACTTAAAAGACCAGTAAGAATAAATGATTTTAAATGCATAACAGAATAACATATGTTATGTACTCTAGATTCGATACAAAACGGTTTTTAACAAAAGATTATTATTTGGGGCTAAAAACTCTAAGGTTCTATTTGGACTTTTTTCACCACAGGCCCCTGAGCTGTCATGACGCGTAAGATATAGAGACCACTGCTGAGGGCGGAGACATCGATTTGATCACGTTTTCCGGTGACTGTACCTTGGGCGTGCTGTTTGCCGGAAAAGTCAAAAAACTGATAAGCTTGCATGGTATTTTTCCCGTTAAGGTGTACAGTTATCTGCGTCGTTGCCGGATTTGGAAATACATACAACTGTTTGTCTGTGACCGGGGCTTGAACACCATCTCTACTTATATAAATCGTGCGCTCGATATCGGGCAATACACGACTCAATCCGTCTGACGACTTTAGAGAGATATTTTTCATTTTAATCGTAAGTGGTACCCTAGTCTTATCGCCGGGTCGTATCCCTTCGACATCATCAATGATGATAAAACTAAATTGTGCAACAATTCCATAACCGGAGGCTACGGCACGATCCAACCTTGTGACACCGGCGTCAATGATTCCGGTTTCATCCGAAATATCCAGATCAAACTTAGGCGACTCACCGATCAACCAAGCATAATCCATAAAATCGACCTTTACCGAAGAACTATCTACGAGCTCGGAATCATACTCCAAACTAAAGCTCATCCCATGAACGTCCAGTGCTGGTACATCATGACTTCCCAATAGTACATCCATAACCACCAAATCTCCGGAGTCTAAAGGACCTTCTACATCTGTGAGCTCAATAGGAATTGTCTCCATAAGATGATCACGATTAGCTACTAATGCGTGTATTTGGTGATAATTATCCACAATGGATACGGTATCCAACGCGGAAATAATTCCATCTCCGTTAGTATCTGCATATTTTGCATCTAAGGGATCGCCATTGGACAGATCCCAGTTTCTGGCATACTGCGCTTCCCAGCTTGTGGGTTCGTCTGCTGACCTAGTCAGACCCAATTCACCTATTCTAAGACCTATTTCGAGCAGATCAGACATATCAACCATTCCATCATTATTGGCATCTCCCGGCCAAACACATCTTTCTGTACAAGAGCATGAAGCAGTCGGATCATCCTCCACAGTAATAAAAATATCAATGGTATCGCATATATTGGGTTCTATAAGGCAATAGCTAATACTAAATGTATCGTCACCGATATGGTTACCGGGTTCATAAATCAGATAATCCGTCAAAATATTAAAAGTAACACAGGGGTCAAAGTAAAAAATCGGTATAGAAGCATTGCCATATCTCGCCGGATCGACGATAGTTATTTCCCAATCGGACTTATCGAGATCATTGTCAAAATCAATGATAACCGGTAAATGTCTGGCTGTTGTATAGTGATTATCAATATCAGATCTTGGTTCTTGTTTTCCTACAAAAAGATAAACCGAAGTCGTCTCACATACATCGCCATTGCAAACGGTATAGGAGAAAGTAGTATATCCGATAAAATCATCGGGAGGTGTATAAGTAAAACTACCTAAGCTATCCAAGACCAAGAGGCCTGTATCGACTTGTGTAAATGTATCTATACTTAAAGTATTATAAAAGTCATTTTGGTACACATCAAAAGAATAACTTGCCGCCGGAGTAAGGTAGAAGACATCTTGTATTACGAAGCCATTTTCTTGGGCTACAACTAAAGCATCTACAATCACAGTGTGATAGTAATCCAAGCTATCCCAAACCGTCATCGTGTCTTGCCCTGAAAAGCCTTCATCCGCCGTATAATGTAAAATATTGGCAGTATCTATATAAGCTTCTCCATTGGCCGGAATCAACAAAAACTCAAATCCGCTATACGGCAAAGGTATTTGTATCTCTCGACTGTTAATACTGGTAGCCATGACTGTATCGTTAGAGACGGAGTCCATTGGATTATAGACATAGATGGAAACATTGGCTATAGAACAATTTTCCAGAGAATCACAAGCAACATACTGCAAGCGTGCCATACCTTCAAAACCCTCATGTGGAGTAAAACGAAGCATATCGATGCTGTCCACTACGCTAGCATCGGCATTATTGCTGATCGTAACTGCATCCAGATGGATTGCTCCATTTGTTGATTGGTCATTGGCCAATACATCCAACAAGATACTGCTATCCATATCTGCTCTAAAAAAATCATTATGTAGGGACAAAATGCTCTCTTCAACATACATCCTCAAACGCTGCACACTATATGTCGAAGATAAGGAATCCGGTGTAAACTGATAGTGTGATGTCCAGCCTTGAGGTAAAATAGCATTACCGGCTATAGATACCAATTCATAGTCATAACCACCCAAATGATTTAAGTATATATAATCACCAAATTCCGTTGCGGATGGACCATTGATAAAAGGTGTGGCAAAAGAACTAAAATAATGACGTAAAGTATCTCCGGGCAAACTATGCAATTCTAAAACATCCGGCTCGACATCCTGCCCGGACATCGGTATGTGGTACAATCCTCCTAATAAGAGCATTAGTATACAATATCGCATGACGGATAGCCTTATTTTCATTCTTAATCTGTAGTTTCGACCACAAATTACTACATTTACAGCGATAAAAGGCATTCAGCGTATGCTTTTTGCAAAAATATATTACATTTTAACATATTATATTATAGTATATCTATAACAAGCTAATTATCTGAAATATATACTTTTGAAAAGTTCTAAGTTATATAAAGTTATTTCACAATTGAATGTCTATGAGCTCAATCGATTGGACAAATTTTTGCGTTCGCCCTACTTCAATAAACGCCAAGAGCTCATAGACCTATATGCCTATCTACATAGGCACGTCAAAAAAAAGAAACCTGTCGCAGACAAAATAACTATCTGGGCGCAAGTCTTTGGCAATCAAAATTTTGACGACAATAGATTCAGGCAATTATGCAATTATTTACTCCAACGAGTCCAAGAGTTTCTCGCAATAGAAAATTATCAAAAAAATAATCTTCAGCAGGCCAACAACCTATTGGATGCCGTGTACAAACAAGACATCAAAGACTTGGTCAATACATCCATCAAGACAGCGCGCAGGCTTTCTGATCGAAGTCTCCACCGATCGAGTGACTATTATTTTGAGCAATTCGTATTAGAGCATAACTATTATAATCTGACGCAATTTGAGATCAAGAGAAGAAGTCGATCCAATATCCAAGAAATCATCAGAAATCTCGACTATTTTTATTTAGCTGCCAAGCTTCGCAGTTATTGTAATTTGTTGATTCGACAACAGTACACCGCTTATGAATACGAAACCCTTTTTATTGACGAGATCATCCATCACATAGAAAAAACCGGCTATGAAAACGTTCCGGCCATTGACATCTACTTCAATGTCTTCAAAATGATCACCGAAGAGGACAACCAAAAATATTTTGATAAGCTCCAAGAGCAGATCAACCGATCTATCGACTTATTTCCTGACAATGAAGCATTGGATCTATACCATTTTTTGCTCAACTTCTGTGTCAGCAAAGTCAATACCGGAAAGATAGAATACTATCAAAAAATGCTCAATATCTACAAATCCGGAATCGATCGTGAGATCTTGCTATCGGATGGGATACTGGCTGAATGGGACTTCAAAAATATAGTTGTAGTGGCACTTCGATTAGAACAGTATGATTGGGTTGAAAATTTTATCCGAGAAAAATCCTCTTTACTCGATCCGGCTGTCCGCCAAAATGCCGTCCGCTTTAACAAAGCCAGACTACACTTTTATCGCAACGAATTTAAAGAGGTGCTCCACTTGCTCAGATCAGTGGAGTTTTCAGATTTTTCTTATAACCTGAGCAGTAAGGCTATGCTCTTAGCTACATATTACGAAACCGATGAGATAGAAGCGCTCCTATCCTTCATGAAGTCCTTCAAAACTTTCCTAAATCGCAGCAAAAAAAAGCTACCTCAAAACAAAATCGATATATACCTCAATGAAATCAAATATATCAAACGCTTGCTCAAAATAAAGTATGGCGACAAAAAAGCAATTAAAAAATTTAAAGAGGATCTAGAAAAAGAAAAAAACATTGCCGATATTCGTTGGCTCAATGAAAAAATTAACGAGCTGGAATGAATGTCGATCAAAACGAGCTAATAGACTCGAAGAAACTTTCGATTAAACTGATCTGAATGCAATAAAAATCTCAATAAATACATTATTACATACATATTTTAAAACTCATTTTGTTCATTATGACTGCTACTCAACGTGTACATCAGCTAATCCAAGGGTTGCTTCTGCTTGGTTTAATAAGTTTTTCAGCATGCAAGCAAGACAGCAGCAATCTACCGGCTCCTGTCCAAGAATTGATCAAAACCTACGAAAAAGACAAAACTGCTAAAAACGGACAAAAACTCCTCGCCGGTATATTTGCAGAAGCACAAAATGAAGAATCAGCTTCCGAAGAGCTCTTGCAAACCGGTATCCGGTATGCAGATGATCTCCAGAACAACAATTTCAAAGCCGCCGCGCTTCATAGTCTAGTCAGAGATTATTTTGATAGCCCAAAAACGCCTAAACGATTAGAGCAGCTGATAGATATCACACAAAATGCTTTTCATAAAGCGCAAGCAGCTCTCGCACTCAAACGTGGCTATGTCCTATCTTTTCCCGATGCTGAGCAAAGTCAGAATTATGAAAAGTCCATACCTGCATACGCACAGAATATTGACTCCTTTATGAGCTATATCGGCAGACAAATCATCGATCCCAAAACCAAGAATTTTAGTCCGGAAATGGCCAGAGAATATGTCAACGTTGCTGAAGGAATCGCCCTGAGCTATCCTGCCTATGAGCGAAATCCGCACTACTTGTTTAATGCTGCCAAAACGGCTAATACCATCCGAGACTATGCAAAATCTATCAGTCTCTACAACTGGATCCTCGACAAATATCCCGACGATCCCTTGGCGGCAAAATCTCTATTTATGATGGCCTTTACTTATGACTCTCCACCGCTCAACCAAGAAGACGCCGCTAAAAAGTACTATGAAGAATTTCTAGAAAAATATCCCAAGGACGAACTGGCAGACGATGCCAAATTCTTATTAGATAATATCGGTGTATCCGAAGACGAATTACTAAAAAGAATACAGGAAAAGCAAAAGAAAGAATAGCCAACTCTTCATTTAAGTCAAACCACGACTTAGCGCGTCATCTTCAGAATCTTTTTGTCAAATGGATTGAGTTTGGTCCCTTGGACAATTGCTTCTGCTTCCAGTCTATACTCTGACTTGACTCCTTTGATCCGTTTGGCCAGTCCTACTACCGTACCGAATATTATATTTTTGGAACCCAAGCGATCCATATCCGACTGTATCAAATCAAAGGGAATCGTAAATGGGATGTGCAATTCCTCTTCAGGGTGAATAGTCCAAGGTCCTTGTATGCGCTCTTCGGCGAGTTTGTATTCATCGATCAACTTGCGTTTGCGTCTGCCTCTACTGTATTTTTCGATGAAGCCAAAATGGATAGACTCGACGATTTGTTCATCTTGACTGCTCAATATGACATGGCCTCGAAGCTCTCCGATTTGGCCGGGTACTTCATAAGGCACCTCTAAAACCAGCTTGACTCCTTCTATCCCCAACCATCTTTTTACTTTTTTTAACATCGATATGCTCTCTTTATGATAATGCTCAAAGATAAACTCTCCTGACCGTTCTTTTACTCTTTACTAGACGAAACACTTACTTAAGCCAGTTGTTCGCCCAACTTTCACCGATTGGCTGCCGCCATTTGGACTCAAACTCCTTCGAATTTGCTACCAGTTGATTAAAAAATATCGTTGATGTATGCAATCGTCCTGCAGATATCTCCTCTTTGAGAGAATCCAAAGATAATAGTACAATTTCTTCGTCGCGCTCTACAGCAATAGATTTTCGATCAAAAAAGTCTATCCCAAAACGACTCCCCATATCGCGTATAAAATGCGTCAAACTATCTTGCGCACATCCACTAGCTATATTCAATGATTCGTCCACCTCTACAAGCACAAAAAGACGGTGCAAAAATCGAGCACTCGCGTGCAGGGGTTTATGGTGACTGTGCCAAGAAGAAACAAAACGATCCAATGCATCTTGAATAGCTTGGGCAGTACTTTGCTCTACTATGCGATCTGCTTTAAATATCCAGATTCTATTGTTCTTGTCCATCAGCATTTAAAACACTTTGATCCAAAATAAGTTCCGCCAGATCATACACCATTACTTTTGATTCTTCTTGATGGGCTTTGACTCCATCAGTCATCATCGTAAGGCAAAATGGGCAGTTGGTTGCTATAAGCTCTGCATTGGTATCCAGGGCCTCCCTACTACGTATTGCATTGATTCTGCTAGATCCTGCCTCGTCTTCTTTAAACATTTGCCCTCCACCGGCTCCACAGCATAAGCCTTTGGATTTGCAGTTTTTCATCTCAACCAATTCCATATCCAAAGCCTCTATCAGTGACCTTGGTATTTCATAGATCCCATGGACACGCCCCAAATAACAGGAATCATGGTAGGTGATTTTTTTACCTTTAAAACTCCCCTCTCCGGACAGTTTTAGCCTCCCTGAATCCAATAACCCTTGCAAAAACTCCGTGTGATGGACTACCTCATAATGTCCTCCCAGATCGGGATATTCATTCTTTATGGTATTAAAACAATGAGGGCAAGCCGTAACTATTTTTTTGACATCATATCCATTTAAGGTTTGGATATTTTGTAGCGCAAGCATCTGAAATACAAATTCATTACCCGCTCTCCTTGCAGGATCACCTGAACACTGTTCTTCATCGCCCAATATGGCATAAGATATCTTACAAATATCCAAAATCTGAACCAGCGCTTTGCTTACTTTTTGTCCGCGAGCACTAAAGCTTCCTGCACAGCCTACCCAAAAAAGCACATCAGGACGCTTGCCCGATGCTACCAGTTCTGACATAATTGGTACTTTCATATTTATTTTATTTCATATACGATCTTTATCCCAAAAAAAATTCTTTCCGCTCCACTATCCCTCTGTCCAAGCAGCTCTCGAATCCGTAACTTGCCATACTGAACCACTATTCTCCAGAATAGTAAACATGGGTATCCAGTCCGAAGGTCCTGCAGATTCTGTAAGTATCTCATATCTCCGAAGTGATAAAATAATCTCCATCGGATTGATCAGAACAGGACATGCCTCAACACAAGCCTGACAGGTAGTA
>JAJRUR010000207.1 GCA_024277695.1 Bacteroidota bacterium
ATCAGCAAAGTGACTAAATTTTTTCTTCCAGGATTTTTCATCATTTAAGGTGTCCTCAAACTCTATTTCAAAGACTATCGTGAGGCGGTCTATATCTGAGGTGCGATTTCCTGTAGGAGCTTCGGGTTTTAGTTGGAAACTAAGTAGTGTACCTTTAAAAACGATATCCGGTTCTTGAGCGTTATAGACGAGTCTGGACTCACGTTCTATTTTTTGGCGTAAGCGGGTGGTGAAGTCGAGTTGGATGTTGGCTGGAGCACTCGGACTGGCCATTTTGAAGTCTTTGACATCAAAAGTTTTGACTTGAGGACTGATGCTGATTCCTTTGAAAGAATAGCAAGCACTCATCCAGCTGGACATGCCGAAAAGGAGTAGTATGGTCAAAAATTTATAGTGCATATTGTTTTATCTTACGGTATAGAGTACGTTCGGATATACCTAACTCGACAGCAGCTTCTTTTCTTCTGCCTCGGTATCTCTCTAGGGCTTTTTTGATGAGGTCGCGTTCCATGTCTTCTATGGAGAGGTTTTCTTCTTCGACTTCTATATGTTGTGCCACGGATGGTTCTTGGGAGTGTATGATGAAAGGTTTTTGGCTAGACCGAGGAGCTTCATAATGTGTTTGGTGAGGTACGACGGGATATGAGGGTGTATTCTTAGCATTTTCAAAGGTAGGCGCTTCTTGTGTATTGATATTGAGTTGGTCTAAATGATGTATATCATCGATGACGAGTTTATTGTTGCGGATGAGTCCGAAGATGATTGCCTTAAGTTCGTTGAGGTCTGACTTCATATCGAAGAGCAACTTGTAGAGGATTTCGCGCTCGTGGAGTCCCGTATTGGAGTTGTTATTATCTATTTTGGCCGGTAGTTGTCGGTTATTGATTTTGGGATAAAATGCTATGAGTTCGTTTTCGTCGATGAGGGACGAATCACTAAGGATGGATAGCTGTTCGGTGAGATTTTTTAGTTCTCGGATATTGCCTGGCCAGCTGTAATGTTCTAGGAGTTGGCGTGCGTTGTGGGTGAGGTGTATAGATTCTGTTCTATATTTTTCGGCAAAGTCCATTGCAAATTTTCTGAAGAGTATGTGGATGTCTTCTTTTCGGTCGCGGAGGGCGGGTATTTCTATAGAGATGGTATTGAGACGATAGTAGAGATCTTCTCTAAATTTGGAGTGATAGACACGTTCTTCGAGGTTTTTGTTGGTTGCTGCGATGATTCGAACATCTGTTTTTTGAACTTTTGAAGATCCTACGCGCATAAATTCGCCACTTTCGAGTACTCTGAGCAGATATGCCTGGGTATCGAGGGGCATTTCTCCTATTTCATCGAGAAAAATTGTACCGCCATTAACGGTTTCGAAGTATCCTTTGCGGTCTGAAGTGGCCCCTGTATAGGCACCTTTTTCGTGTCCGAAGAGTTCGGAGTTGATAGTTCCCGGAGGGATTGCCCCGCAGTTGATGGCGATAAATTTGTTGTGTTTTCTGTTGCTCAGGGAGTAGATTACATTGGAAAAAATCTCTTTGCCCACTCCGCTGGGACCTGAGAGGAGTATAGTGAGGTCGGTGGAGGCAACCCGAATAGCTGTTTGGAGCGCTTGGTGGAGTTTGTCCGAGTGCCCAATGATGTTGAATCGTTTTTTTACAGTATCTATTTTGGGTTCATTTTTCATATTGTCCTACTTGGTTATAAGGGCACATTGTTGGACAGAGGCCTGCCCGATAAGGGTAGCGCTGGTGGCATCCGTAATGGATACATCGATATAATCACCGGGCATATAGCCATCTACCTTAGGAAACACAATCATTTTATTTTGCGAATTTCTTCCTTTGAAGTCATTTTTGGATTTTTTACTAAATCCTTCGATCAGTACGCGATGCGTTGTTCCGATTTCTTGTTGATTAAGACGGGCGGAGATAGTGGTTTGGAGTTGGACGACTTCTTGGAGTCTTTTTTTCTTAATATATAGGGGTACGTCATCCGGATATTTTCTAGCGGCTAAGGTGCCGGGACGTTCTGAATAGAAAAACATATAGGACATACTGTATTGAGCCCACTGGATCATTTCTAGAGTGTCTTGATGATCTTGCTCGGTTTCGGAACAAAAGCCACAGATGATGTCAGATGAGATCGCGCATTGGGGGAGAATACGCCGGATGGCTTGGACGCGCTGGCGGTACCAAGTTTGGTCGTAAGTGCGGTTCATGAGTTGGAGTATGCGACTACTACCCGACTGGAGCGGTAGGTGTATATATTTGCAGATGTTGTCATAGCGAGCCATGGTATGAAGGACATCATCTGTAATATCTTTGGGGTGTGAAGTCGAAAAACGGATGCGTAAGTCGGGATGTATTTTGGCTGTAGCCTCAAGGAGTTGGGCAAAATTAGTACTGTGATTGTTTTCGGGGTTGGACCAAAGATAGCTATCGACATTTTGTCCGAGGAGTGTGATGTCGCGGTAGCCCTGATCATAAAGGGATTGGGCTTCTGCCAATATGCTATACAGATCGCGACTGCGTTCTCGTCCACGTGTAAAGGGGACTACACAAAAGGAGCACATATTGTCACATCCCCTCATAATCGAAATAAAAGCATTGACTCCGTTGGACTGTAATCTGATAGGGTTGATATCTGCATAGGTTTCTTCTCTGGAGAGCAAAACATTGATCCCCTTGTCTCCTTCTTCAGCTCCGGAGATGAGCTTAGGTAGATCTCGGTAAGCATCCGGCCCTACGACGATATCGACCAATTTTTCTTCTTCGAGGAGTTTGGTTTTTAATCGTTCGGCCATACAGCCCAGCACCCCGATGAGAGTGGCGGGTTTTTTAGTTTTTACTTGGTCAAAAATACGCAATCTCTTACGAACGGTGTGTTCTCCCTTTTCACGTATCGAGCAGGTATTGATGAGGATCAGATCTGCCTGTAGATAGTCTTTTGTAGGACCATAACCATTTTTTTGGAGGATGGAGGCTACAATTTCGCTATCGCTAAAATTCATCGCACAGCCGTAGCTTTCGATGTAGAAATACCGTTCAAAACTTGATGGTACGGAGTCCGGAGCCACAGTGTAACTTTGGCCTTGGAACTTTTCGTCGAGCATTTGCCGGTTGGATCCTTCTGTATGTTGCATTTTGTAAAAAAAATTGGATTGCAAAGTTAATATGTTTTTTTGAATTTTATGACATTTTGTCAGTTTTTATAAGTTCAAAGCTGAATTCCGCATGAGCCAAAATGAGATGTGCACTTTTCGAATGCAGTGTCTGAGCGTTGAGGAGTTATGGAGCTTGATTTGCAGATAGGCTTATAATTTAGACTAAATTCTAAACTTTATACTTTTCTTTAATATGACTGCTCGTATTTTTTCTTTTTAAGAAGATATACTTACTAGTCTGTTCATCGTCTCGTGTTTCTGGCTTTACAGTTATTATATGATAGTGTGCTTCAGAATATTATTATCTTTGCAACCGTTATCACAAAACAAGGATATGATTGATCTGCCTATTTTATCTCAGCCGGAAGTTCCTCGTCGCAAGCCATCTTGGTTGCGCGTCAAATTACCTATCGGCAAAGAATATAAGCGTGTACGTGCGTTGGTAGATACACATCAACTGCATACCATTTGTCAGAGTGGCAACTGCCCAA
>JAJRUR010000208.1 GCA_024277695.1 Bacteroidota bacterium
AAAAAATACCTACTCCGGGTAGAGTACTTAATATATCTTGTGAACACTTTGGTCTATATATAATAGTCAATGTATAACTACACCCCGCTTATCCCATTTAAATCCTATGATTTACGAATCCGCACTTTTGTTTATATAATTCTTTTATTATATATGTAAATTTTGTATGTTTGAGCAAATCTGTGTCTGAGTTCAAGGCTTTATCCACAAGTTACTAACAAGATTTGACTCCTCTTTCACAATCGGTTTTGAACCGGACAAAAGAAGGACGGACTAAGAATACACTAAACGATTACCTTTGTACCACAGCACTAAAAACAACAAAAAAACAGCGCAATAAGAATGGCCAAGACAGACAATCCAATCAAAAAATTTGACCAAGGCAAGCAGAACCAACTCCGAAAAAATACGGATCTTACAGGTCTGAATTATGGTCGAGTACAACCACAGGCCATAGAACTCGAAGCTGCAGTGCTCGGCGCACTGATGCTCGATAAAGATGTCATCTCCGTAGTCATCGATATCTTGCGAGAAGAAAGTTTTTATCAGACCAACCACGCACTGATCTACAGAGCGATGCAGCAGATCTTTAAGCGATCCGGTGAGATTGATCTCCTTACGGTCAATGAACAACTCTCCAAAAGTGGAGACCTCGAACTGGCAGGAGGCACTGCATATCTCGTAGAATTAACGAATAAAGTAGGTTCCGCAGCCAATATCGAATACCATGCACGTATCGTAGCACAAAAACACATCCAGAGAGAGCTCATCAAAGTATCTTCCGAAATCATTCAAGACGCTTTTGAAGACCGCAAAGATATTTTTGAACTATTGGATGATGCAGAACAAAATCTTTTTGATATCACTGAACAAAACTTACGACGTAATTTTGAACCGGTATCCAGCCTACTCCAACAAGCTCGCGAACAAATAGAAAAATCTTCAAACCAAACAGGATTGATCGGTGTCCCTTCAGGTTTTGTTTCGCTCGACAAAATTACTTCCGGCTGGCAAAAATCCGACCTCATCATCATCGCAGCAAGGCCGGGTATGGGTAAAACAGCCTTTACGCTCAATATCGCCAAAAATGCAGCCCTAGACCACCAACTCGGCGTAGCTGTTTTCTCCCTAGAAATGTCCAACGTCCAGCTCGTACAAAGACTGATATCCTCCGAAGCCGAAATTCAAGGCAAAAAACTCAGAAATGGCGACCTCGAAGACTACGAATGGCAACAACTCAATAAAGCTATCGAAAGACTTCATGACATTCCTATCTTTATTGATGATACACCTGCAATCAATATCTTTGAGCTCAGAGCCAAAGCCAGAAGACTGAAAATGCAGCATGACATCCAGCTCATCGTCATTGATTACCTCCAGCTCATGACAGGTACTCCTGACCAATCTCGATCTAATCGCGAACAAGAAATATCTACCATATCGCGCTCGCTCAAAGGACTCGCCAAAGAACTCGAAATTCCCGTCATCGCACTTTCCCAGCTCAATCGCTCTGTCGAATCGAGATCCGGACCCAAAAGACCTCAACTCTCTGACTTGAGAGAGTCAGGAGCCATCGAACAAGATGCTGACATCGTTACTTTCATCTATCGCCCGGGATATTATGACAACGATGAGCTATCTGACGAATACCCAAAAGGATATTCTGAAATCATTATCGCCAAGCACAGAAATGGTAGTCTGGATACTGCCAAACTAAGGTTTGTCGGTGAATACGCAAAATTTGTCGAATTAGAAAATACAGAAAATCCATTTTCTGATACCGGACTGAATAGCCCCACGGATCATCGTATCACCAGACCCAGCAAGATGAATGACTTAGACTTTGATAGTGAGCTGCCTTATTGATCCTAATTCTCTCAATAAATGCCAACAAAATGCATCCTGATACAGACAACTCGAGCAAGCGCTCAGGTATCCGACTCAATAAATTTGTAGCACATTGTGGCGTCGCTTCTCGAAGAAAAGCTGCCCAAATAGTTAAGTCAGGAAGAATTTCTGTCAATGGAATCAAAGAATGTAACCCCTCCTATATGGTCCAGCCCACAGACCAAGTTTATCTGGATTCCAAGCTCATCCTACCGGAAAAAAAACGCATCTACCTCCTGCTCAATAAACCCAAAAATATCATCACATCTATGGCAGATGATCGTGGACGCACCACTGTCCGGGATCTGATCAAAGATCAATACCCTGAACGCATCTACCCCGTCGGACGACTCGACCGCATGACTACCGGATTGCTCTTACTCACCAATGACGGTCAAGTGGCACAAAAACTCGCCCACCCCAAATACAAAATAAAAAAAGTCTATCACGTCGTGCTCGACAAAGCACTACAATCAAAAGACCGCATCCGTATAGCTCAAGGACTGGAGTTGGAAGATGGCACAGCTCAAGTTGATCAAATAGAGTACGTACAAGGACGATCCAAAAAAGAAATAGGTATCGAACTCCATCTCGGAAAAAATCGCATCATCCGACGTATATTTGAAGCCCTCGACTACAAGGTCATCCGTCTAGACAGAACGTACTATGCCGGACTGACTAAAAAAGACTTGCCACGTGGACATTACCGCCCACTTACCGAGCAAGAAATCATCATGATCAAGCATTTTATATAACTCTACACCTTGGCTCTAGCCAATAAAAAATCATCATGACCTATTGGGCTCCAGCCCAATGAAAAAAACTACTTTTATTATAATTAGCTTGGATGGTTTCAGCCCAAAATCCTCTCTATCGGGCAATAGCCTTTAGATCCAGAATAAGACGGGCGTGTATCGTCGGGTTGATGTCACGTACCCTATAGGCCAGTTGGAGGTTGATCTGATCCTCCAAAAAAAAAGGCGTAATGTCGGGCAGCGATGTAAAAAAATCAATCTGGTCATCGACAGAAAAGTCAACAGGGTCTTTATAAGCCATCTCTACATGTACGCTCATATCTGTCTTGTACACATCGAGCGATACCTCTCTGATAAAATTTAGCTTCTGGTCGCGAAACTGTGTCACCAAACTAGACCGACGCAGTTCGATCTTGGCAATATCCTCCTCCCCCAGACCTCGCCCTGTCAGTTGAGCCCGAATTAGTGTCGGGATATTACGAATCGTAATGACCTTGCCCTCAAAGGCATTGGGATTTAACGGCAGCTCCACCGGAACAGACAGAGTCCATTCAAATAGTCCCGGTGCACTATCCCGCCTACACGATGGATTGACCAGCATAGCCGACACTAGAAGTACTATATACCACCTTACCTTACTCATAAATGTTCTAACGCAGTAAGTACATACTTGTTGCTTATATGTAGAAGAGGGACCAAGCTCCTCTGACCAATTTATCGAAACAACCCCCAACTTGTTTATACTCATTTATTTTAATTTTATTATCTTGCCACTAGTAAGCTTCAAAAACAAAAATAAAATGGGAGATCATAAAGTAAACAAAGTAAAAGATAGTGCCCAAATGCAGGCATTCATGAAAATGATCCTTAATGACGTTCAAGCTATCGAATACATGATCGATCACAACTGGTTTGAAGATGATATCGTGCGTATAGGAGCAGAACAAGAGATGGTCCTCATAGATCAAGAAAGCATGCAACCCGCTACTGTGGCTGTGGAAGCACTCAAAAAGATGGAACAATATGACTGGGTAGAATCAGAACTCGCCAAATTTAACCTAGAGACCAACCTTAGCCCCCGACGCTTTACCGGCAGTTGTCTGTCCGATATGGAAAAAGAAAACCTCCACAAAATGGCAATCATCCGAGAAGAAGTCGCTAGCCTGGGAGCCGAACCTCTCCTCATCGGAATCCTGCCCACACTTAGAAAAACAGATGTCGAAGAATACAACTTGATGCCTCTGGTACGCTACAAATCTCTTATGGACGGTATCAGAGCCCAAATGGCAAAAGACCGAGTCGAACTAAGCCTCGAAGGTATCGACGAACTCAAAATCAGCCACAACTCCCCACTGCTCGAAGCCTGCAATACTAGCTTTCAAGTGCACCTGCAAGTCACACCCTCCAATTTTGTCGATATGTACAATATCGCACAAGCTATTGCAGGACCTGTGATGGCCTCATCGACGAACTCTCCACTAGTCTTCGGTAGGAGGCTATGGCACGAAAACCGAATCGCTCTCTTCCAACAGGCACTTGACGGCAGAGCAAGCCATAACCACCTCCGCGAGCAGAGTCCTCGCGTTCAATTCGGAAAAGATTGGATCCATCAGTCGATCCTGGACATCTACAAAGATGACATAGCACGATTCCGAATACTCTTAAGTGCTGAAATCAAAGAAAATGCCATGGACAAAATCGCACGTGGTGAAGTGCCTTCTCTAAAAGCACTCCAAGTCCATAACGGGACTATCTACAGATGGAATCGACCTTGCTACGGTATCAGCCCCAATGGCAAACCCCACCTCCGAATCGAAAACAGAGTCTTTCCCGCAGGACCTACCGTAAGAGATGAAATGGCCAATACCGCCTTTTGGCTCGGTTGTATGATAGGAATGTATCAACGTTATGGTGATATCCGTAAGCATATCAGCTTTCCCGATGTACTGGACAACTTCAAAAAAGCTGCCAAATTTGGTATCGATAGCCGATTTAACTGGATTGGAGATGTCAAGATAAGCGCAGGCAAACTCGTCACCGAAGAACTCTTAAGCATAGCCAAAGAAGGACTCGAATACCAAGGCATCGATCAGGCGGATATCGATCTATACCTCGGAGTCATCTACGAACGTAATAAGGCCAATACAAGTGGAGCCCGTTGGCTGCTCAGAACCTATACCGACTATAAAGAAAAAACCACCCAAGACGAAGCACTTGCCGTATTGACAGAACAGTATCTCCATTTTCAAAAACAAGAAATTCCCATCCACCAATGGTCAGAACCTCACTTCGAACATAAAGTGACATACAATCCCACACTCAAAACTGTAAGCGAGTTTATGAATACTGACCTCTTTACTGTCCAAGAAGACGACATCATCCAGCTCGTTGCCGAATTGATGGACTGGCGTCAAATTCGATACCTCCCCGTCGAAAATCAACATCGCGAACTCATAGGATTGGTGAGTAGTCGTATCTTACTCAAACACTATACCCATAGAGCAAGCCACGACTTGGACAAAATCGTAACCGTATCGGATATTATGATCAAGGATGTAGTCACCGCTGATGAAGACACTAATATTATCGATGCTATGGATCTGATGAAAAAAAATAAAATTGGTTGTCTGCCTATCGTCAAAAACAAAAAGCTCATCGGAATCATCACCGTAATGGATATCCTTGAAATCAGCGGACGGTGTATGCGCCTTATGAAATCCAAAGCCTAAAAAAAAATTTTACCTAACCCACAAAAAGCATTGTTGCTTCAACACCGGATATCATCAATTTCCTACCAACTATACACTCAAAAGCACTAAGCACACAAAGTGGGTGTGTATCTAATATATTTCAACGTAATATTAATGGCCAAACATGAGTAACTGAGAAACTCCGGGGTATCTCAATAAAATAAAAAAAATTTTACGAATATCATCTATTTGATCTACAATATTTTTTATGAAATATCATAAAGTGCTCCTACTCACCATTTGGGCGATCGTCTATGTAGTCGCCCCTTTGAGATGTAGGGATACCATCCGTCTGAGTACGGTATTACCTACCGGTACATTGATCTTGGACAGCCTATATAGTTTTGGTGTGCAAAAGCCGGATCAATTGGGCTGGGATAAAAGGGTTAAAATCGACATCCAACCCGCGATATCCCAAAAGCCCAATGCCTGGTACGGATATAAATTTATCCTGATCAATGACCTGGGGAAAGATACAGTTATAGATCTCTCCATGAAAGATATAGACCGAGTCGTCGTGGAGTACCAAAGTCCTCAAACAACCATGCAAACACAGTATCTTGGCTACCTAATCCCACAACCCAAATGGTCCTACCCAAGATACCATGACTATACTCCTATACCTATGGGCACAGGAGAGCACTTGGATATTCGACTTTATTGCCATCCGCTGATCAATTATAAATGGAATGAACTGCGCTTAGAAATATCAGATCCATCCATCAAAGAACAAAAATTTATAGCGTATATAAAAACCAATCTAGTCAGCTTCGCTATCCATTTGTTCTTTTTGAGTGCTATCTTTTTTATGATGATATATAATATTTTTCTATTTATTCAGAACAAAGAAAAGAGCTACCTATATTATAGTTTCTATCTCATAAGTATTTTTGTATATTATTTTGCCTCACTTTCATATCTGGTAGGGTATGATGTAATCTTTGGCGCTATACCAATAGCCTCCATTGTATTGAGACTGCCGACTCAACTACTCTATATGATCGCGTACAGTTTATTCGCTATAGAGTTTTTGGACCTGACCAAATACGACAAAACATTGCGAGATCATATCCGCCTCTATATTTATTACTGCACTTTAGTGATCATCTTTATCATCATCTATTTGTGGATAAGCAAAGATTTTGAAATCATTCAGACTATAACATATCCTGTATTATTTGCCAATGTTATTTTTACTATTTATGTCATCATCCGTATCATTTTTACTATCCCGACACAGCTCAGCAGATATATAATCCTCGGAATCAGCTTTGCTGTAGTGTTTGGAGTAATAGCTCTGTACAAAAGTGTGACCTACTATCCGGATGAGGATGGCTTGTTCCCCATCAATTATGCACAAATCGGCATACTGCTGGAGGTATTATGCTTTTCACTAGGTTTGGGATATAAAATGAAACTCGTCGGAATAGAAAAAAAAGAAGCTCAAGAAAAAGTCATCAACTATTATCTAACAAACAAAAAACTACAAGAAGAAACCAACCGTCTCCTTGCGGAGAAAGTCGATCAGCGTACCGCACAATTAAATTTAGAAAAAGAACGGAGTGCTCGAAAAGAACTCGAAAAACAAATCGCCGAAACAGAAATGGCAGCCCTCAGGGCACAGATGAATCCACATTTTATTTTTAATAGCCTCAATTCGATCAAACTTCTAATACAAAAAGGAAATAACGAAAACGCCAATAAGTATCTGACCAGTTTCGCCAAACTCCTACGTGGCATACTCAATGCCTCTAAACAAAATATCAATACGCTCGAAGAAGAACTCAATATCAGCAAGCTCTATCTAGACATCGAAGCACTGAGATTTCAAAATGAATTTAGTTACAAAATCTCTGTAGATCCTAATATAGATACGAGTTTTGTCCATTTGCCGTCACTACTCTTACAACCTTATATCGAAAATGCGATTTGGCATGGTTTGAGACACAAAGAAGGTCTTCGCCTTCTAGACATCAGTATAGTACAAAAAATGGAGTATATTTATATCTCCATAAAAGATAATGGAATCGGAAGACAAGCTGC
>JAJRUR010000209.1 GCA_024277695.1 Bacteroidota bacterium
ACAGAGCGAAAGGCATATGAAGATGGTTACGGTGATCGAGGGAGACGACAAGTAAGTGGAGTCATCTTGCAAGTTGATTTGGACTTGACCCATCCGATAGCTTATGGCTATGATCATCGCAAACTACCGGTGTATAAAAAGAGCAACTTTTGGCTCAAAACCGCTGACAACCCCTATGCGACAGTCGGACAATATACATCTTCTGTGCTTGGTGGATATGTCTCTGAACAAAATAAGAAGAGTTTTCTTTCTAAAGAGCCGGCATCAATTTTGGCGGTCCCGGTTGGTAGGGGTAGGGGGATTTTATTTTCGGATAATCCTGTTTTTAGAGGTACATGGCTAGGCACTGAAAAACTAATCCTCAACGCCATTTTCTTTGGACACCAAATCCGAAGTGGGGGAGGAGGGCTGCGTGATGACTAGCTGCATTGTTTTTAAGACGCTCGAGCGGGGTCGCTTCGATCAAATATTTTAAGACTATGGCATTAAATGGGATGGATAATGGGGACAGGTTTTTTTAAACGATGATATAGAGGATGTAATTTTTATGGATAGCTATCCCAACTCCATCTTATAGCTCAAATTTTTTTTATTTCAACATATTTAATGCTAATTTAGATTTTTTTCGAGGTTTTTGTATCGTATCATTTCTGTAAAGATGTGACTTACAAAATCTCTTTTCGTCATATAATTATCAATCGTTAACCAAAATTAAAACAAAAATGAATTACTTAGACAACCTAACCAACACATTATCTTCAACATTTGGCAATGCTCTACCTAAGGTATTAGGCGCATTGTTAGTCCTATTGATCGGCTTGATGATCGCCAAATTGATACGTAAGCTTGTCGAGCGTCTGCTACGCAAGACCAATATCGACGAAAAAATAGGCCAAAGGCTGAATACTTCTTTTAGAGTAGATAAGTTTATCGCTAAACTCATATACTATCTTGTAGTGATCTATACGCTTATGATTGTGTTGAGTTTGTTGGGTGTACAAGGAGTGCTGGCTCCGATAGAAGACATGCTCAATAAGTTTGTAGGTTTTCTCCCTAACATCATCGGTGCCGGCATCATTGCTTTTGCAGGATATATTATCAGTTCGATTGGATCAGAAGCCACCGGGTTTTTATCAGAAAAACTTGAGGGTTTTAGTAGTAAAATAGGCATCAATTCCGGCAATGTCAGTTTGTCCAAAATCGTCAAGCAGATTGTCTTTGCTATTATATTTATTCCTATTCTGATCATCGCATTGGACACACTTAATATGAATGCCATATCGGAGCCTGCTACACAGATGCTAGGTAGTGTACTGAATGCGATACCACAAGTTATTGCTGCTGCACTCTTGTTAGGGATTTTTTATATCGTAGGTAAGTATGTGGTTTCGATTTTGACAGATCTGCTCAAAAATTTGGGTGTAGATAAGCTTTCGGCCAGTATTGGTATGGAAAATGTTTTGGGCAATATCAGTTTTTCTGAAGTTCTGGGCAAAATCGCTATGTTTTTTATAATGTTTACCGGAATTATGGCGGCATTGAACAAATTAGAATTGGGTCAAGTGGAGACGATTCTCAACGATATTTTTAATATTTCGGGAAAGGTATTCTTCGGACTCATCATCTTGATGGCGGGTTTGCTCATCTCCAATTTGGCGGCCAAAGCACTTCAAGGCGGTACGAATAGCTATATGGCACCAATTGTTCGTTTTGCTATATTGGGTATTTTTCTAGCTTTTGCGCTGAACACGATGGGCATCGCTGAAAGCATCGTCAATCTTGCCTTTGGGCTAACTTTAGGTGCCGTGGCAGTAGCATTTGCACTTGCTTTTGGACTCGGAGGACGCTCTGCTGCAGGAAAGCAGATGGAGCATTTTTTTGAAAATATGCGAAACAATAAAAATAATTAAAAGTCTATCATTAATCTTTATTGATTTTAAGTCCCGCAATTTTGCGGGACTTTTTTTATGTATTATATTGTAGTTATTTGTAGAGCATACGCATAAGGGCAAAAGCGGCTTGGTCTGCTGCTCGACCTTGATGAGCTAGCGCTGATACATTGGTCAGTAGGATGATGGCCTTTTGGTTTTTAGAATCAAATAAGATACAGCAAGTATATCCGCCCGTACCTCCATTATGCCACAGTACTCTTTGTCCCTTTAGCTGTGTATAGTGCCATCCAAGCGCTACTCCATTGTGCTCGTTGAGGGCAAATGTCTGTTCTTTTGCCAGTGCCAAATATCCTATATCTGCTACGATCAAGGCCTGAGTATATCGGATCATATCATTTAGTGAGGACTTGAGGGCATGACATCCTGCGAGTACATTATAGTCCCAATTATCTACTTTTTTTCCTTTTTCATTGACTCCTGTGATCAGATTGTCTGTGAGATCAAAACCGGTGTGGGAAAGCCCCAAAGGTGTGCAGATCTGATTTTGGATAAGCTCGGTAAACCGGCTACTATCTACTTGTGCTAGGGCGTAAGCAAGTATGCCTGCCCCAAGATTGGAATAGCTGTATTGGGTGCCGGGCTCAGAAGCCAATGTGACTTCAGTGCTGAGATAGTGACGGAGACGTGCTGCATCATATCGCTTGTAGGGGTCATTACTGTAGAGCACTGCATCTTTGAGCATATTGGACGGTAGCCTGGGAAGGCCGGAAGTATGGTTGGCCAGATGGATGAGTTGGATACTATTAGGATGAATATCACCGGAGTGCAGTGGAATCTTTAGATATTTGGAAATGGGATCATGTAGTTTGACTTTGTTGTCACTAACATATTTTGCGAGAAGCAATGAGGTAAAAGTTTTGGTTATTGATCCGATTTCATAGGTGCGATCCAAGTTATCGGTATAGGTGAAGGTATGATCGCTACACTTCATACCAAAGGAG
>JAJRUR010000210.1 GCA_024277695.1 Bacteroidota bacterium
CACAATTTTCTTAAAAACTTAGAAACTCCATCTATCTTGTTGATATCCCATGGCTTGGACTGCTCGATGGGGCCTAAAAACATTTCGTACATCCTAAATGCATCTGCACCATATCGTGCTACTACATCGTCAGGGTTGATCACGTTGAAATAACGTTTGGACATTTTTCCTACTTCACTTTTGGTCATCAAGCGACTGTCTTTTGCACCGTTATGTGCAGTAAACACTCCTTGATGATAGCTTCCTTGGCTGCAATGAAATACAGCATCTTTATATTCTGGTCTCCATTGAATAAAAGTGTCCAATCCTTTGGTATTCAGAAAGGAATTACTGCTCCCGTATTCGGAAACAAAATCAATATGTACCGGAATTTTTATAAACTCATCTGCTATATTTTTTTGATGGACCATTTCCGCACAAAGGAAAAAATGCTTTCCGTCCTTCTTTTCTTTGGATAGATAGATAAACTCGATCACTCCTTGGATCATCCCTTGATTGATGAGCTTTTTGAAGGGTTCTTGAGTAGGTACTTTACCGATATCATATAAAAACTTGTGCCACGTTCTCGAGTAAAGTAAATGACCTACTGCGTGCTCGGCTCCACCAATGTACAGATCAACATCCTGCCAGTAACTGAGCACCTCCGGATCGACCATATCTTTATCATTATGCGGATCCATGTATCGGAGGTAGTACCAAGATGAACCGGCAAATCCCGGCATGGTATCCGTCTCTCTATACACGCCTTCTATGGGATTGGACCAATGGGTCAGCCGCGATAAAGGTGACTGTCCATCCTTTCCGGGCGAAAAATCTTCTGTTTGAGGTAGCAGTAAGGGTAGATCTTTGATATCCATAGGATGTGACACTCCTTCTGAATCATAGCTGATAGGAAAGGGTTCGCCCCAGTAGCGCTGCCTACTGTAATTGGCATCTCGGAGTCTGAAATTTATTTCACGATATCCGATTTTGTGACGTTGGATTTCTTCGAGAACTCTGGTTATCGCCTCTTCGACTTGTAGGCCATCCAAAAAATCCGAATTGATCATGACTCCGACCTTATCTTCTATTTCGGCATTTGGGTAGTCCGACTGATCGATGATGGATAATATGGGTAAGCCAAAATGTTTGGCAAAAGCCTCGTCCCGTAAATCACTACCTGGTACTGCCATTATGGCTCCAGTCCCATAATCCATAAGTACATATTCGCTGATCCAAATCGGTATTTGTTCCTCTGTAAATGGATGCTGAACAAATGCTCCCGTAAATGCTCCTGATACGTTTTTGGACGTACTGATTCGATCGCGATCAGATCGTTTGGATACATAGTTTATGTATTCTTCTACTTCATTTTGTTGGTCAGGAGTGGTGATTTTTTCTACCAATTCGTGTTCGGGTGCCAATACCATAAAACTCACTCCAAATATAGTATCCGGCCGTGTAGTGAACACCTCAAAACTCCAAGGACTATCCAAGACTTGAAAGCTAATACGTGCTCCTTCTGATCTGCCGAGCCAATTCTGTTGCATGAGCTTTAGGGATTTAGGCCATTGGACTTGTTCTAGGCCGTCTAAGAGACGCTGAGCATAGGCTGTGGTACGCATAGACCACTGCATCATCGATTTTTTGACTACCGGATGACCGCCTCTTTCTGAATAGCCATCCTTGACTTCGTCATTGGCCAGTACAGTACCGAGGGCTTCACACCAGTTGACAAAACTTTCTTTCCGATACATCAGCCGAAAGCACATCAGTATATCGTCTTTCGTTTTTGCATCCATTGTCTTCCACTCCTTTGCCGAAAATGAGCGTTCGAGATTGTGGCTAGCGTATAACTCCTCAGTACCATTTTGCTCGAAGTGCTCTATGAGTCGTCGGATAGGTTGCGCTTTGTCGAGTTGGGTATCATAGTAGTGATCGTACATCTGCAAAAAGATCCATTGGGTCCATTTATAAAAATTAGGATCAGAGGTCTTGATCTCTCGACTCCAGTCATAAGAAAAACCAATATTTCGTAGCTGCGACTTAAATGTTTTGATGTTTTGATCTGTAGATGTCGCTGGATGTACACCTGTTTCGATGGCGTATTGTTCCGCAGGAAGTCCGAAAGCATCGTAGCCCATCGGATGGAGTACATTGTAGCCCTTGAGTCTTTTATAGCGAGCATAGATATCCGAAGCGATATACCCTAATGGGTGACCTACATGCAATCCCGCGCCTGATGGATAGGGAAACATATCCAATACATAGTACTTGGGTCTATCATCTTGGTTTTTGACCCGATAAACACCCTTTTCGTCCCAGTATTCTTGCCACTTCTTTTCAAAGTCTGATGGATGGTATTGCATAGATACACCTATTTAGTTATTAGGATTGCAAAATTAAGATTTTTTTTGGAGTACAAGCCATGCATGAATAAGCAGCTATTTAGTATGCTTAAGCCTTTTTGATTCGGCATCTAATCTACTCGGCGAGCTCGTACTTTCCAATAGAGGCATATTTCTCTATACGTTGTTTGATCAATTGGTCTATCGGTATCTGAACCAATTCATTTA
>JAJRUR010000211.1 GCA_024277695.1 Bacteroidota bacterium
ATCCGTCGAACTCGTCCAAGGGTCACAGCCCGAACAATTGACCACATACTGTTCCACGATCTTAAAAGTAATTGTATCCTGAAAAGGTCCTTTATAATCCGTAGCCACATCATTCATCACCGCAATATTATGATCTTCTACTTCGGTGATACTGTGGTTATATTTTGTAAACATTCGGTAATCCGATGCAATGGCCAACTCAATCACCCAGCAGTCTCCGACACTTGCCGATTGAGCTGCTTCTTGCTGCATTTGTTCGATCAGTTTGTCATGTTTGGACTGTCTGCTATTGGTAGCACATTGATACGTCGAATTGCTTATAAAATCTTCTCGATCATAGATGACAAATAAGTCTCTGGGTGCTCCCTGAATAAAATAACGTAAGGGCTCGATTAATGTCCGTTGCTGACCAAGCTCTATAAAACCATAGATCAGATCATCTCCCAATGTAAGACTCACCAAAGACTCTTCCGCATCCCGAAGCACTCCGTGATAAGGCACAGCTCGCCGAGCACCTCTTGCGCCATTGGATTGATAACTATCGGCGAGCAAGCCCGTATGCTGTAATTCCATATCCCATACTAGTGCTCCCGACTCTCGGATGGTAAGCTGTCCCAATCCATACATGGGTTGGATCTGTGCCGAAACAATACGATAGTCTTTTAGATAAGTGGATAATTCCGGATATTTGACATCTTCCTTTACTGTAAAGTCCAGGTCTTGAGCTGAAAGATGTGCACAAAAAAGGAGGGGTAAAAGAAACAGATTAATATATTTCACCGTTAGTGATTTAGTAGTTAAATGAAATAAATAGATATTTTGGCCGAAGATAAACAAATTCCATACTGTGAATCCATATATAGCCTTTGAATAATTAAAATATACAAATAAATGCTAAAAATGACAAAAAAAAGACAATTTTTCCTCCTTGGGCTTTTGTGTTTTATGCTTACACTTATGCCTTTCAACCCTAATACTGCTCAGGCTGTACTCGGACTATCCAAACTGAACTATCAAGAGCAACCCTCACCGCAGAAGAAAAAAAGCCGAACTGAAGCTAAAAAAGAGCGTAAAGGTCATTTTTTCTTTGGAGGAGGATTTGGTGGTGGATTTAGCAATGGATGGAATATTAACATCTCTCCGGTTGCCGGGTATCAATTTAATGATCGCCTCAGGGCGGGATTAGGAGTTGAGTATCTATATGTAAATCAACGCATTGGGGGTGCACAGAACAAATATTCTTCCTTTGGGCCTTATGCCTTTAGTGACTATTATATCTCGGGACCTTTTTTTGCACATGCCGAATATCAACTGCAAAATTTTAAATTTAACAGCCAAAGTTTTAGTGCCGAATCTCTATTAATTGGTGGCGGCTACACGCAAAATTTTGGACGTGGACCGGGCCTCTTCCTCTTGGTACTGTATGATGTACTCTATGATATCAATACTCCATTTAGAAGATCGAACCCATGGATTATCCGACCGGGATTTGTGTATGGTTTTTAATGTACTTATAGGATATTCCACTGTAGTGACAGCATAAAATATCTGCCGGCTTGAGGATAAAGTGCCAGCTCCCTATGTATATCCTTACTGATTTCTTTGGAATAGGCTGTTCCAAAACTTGGTCCTTCGTAAGGATAAGTCCATCCAAAAGTTTCATAGGCTTGACCCAATAGATTAAAAACTCCTAATTTGAAGTCCAGACCGGAGACTAGCTTGAGTCGTGTGTGCAGATCAAGTGTCCAGTACGGATCAAGGGATGTTTCAAAGGTACTCGTATTATCTAGATATTGGCGACCCACATATTTCATATCCATATCAGCAGTCAAATATTTTGATAATCTGAAGGAAATAGAATTGGTCAGGATGAGTTGGGGGCTCAAGGCCAATGCCGTATTGGTCAATCGATATTTTCTTTGACCGACATAGTTGTAATCAGGGTCATATTGATCTACATAAAAGTCAAAGGACTTTATTTTGTTTTGTGAATAGTTACATCCGAAACGCCAAGTATAACGATCCTTACGAAAGTCTAATGACAATTCCGATCCCCTGCGATAGGAGGCTTCTACATTTACCCGAGTGGCTGCTCCTACATCATTGAGTTGTCCCGTAGGGATCAGTTGGTCTTTGTATTGCATCCAATAAAGATTACTTCCTAATGTCCAAGCGCCCCACTTTTGATAGATACCCAATTCTGCATTGAGCAGCCTTTCCGGCCGAGGAGCAGATCGAGGAGATGATTCGACATAATCATTTCGATTGGGTTCTTTGGAGCCATAACCCAAATAAGCGTAGAGTCTAGATTGGGTATGGATATTTAAGTTGAGACCTATTTTGGGGTTTACAAAGTGATGTACTACCCTTCTATCCAATATCTCACCATCCTCATCAGGACCTTCAAACGCATAGGCAACACGACGATACTGAAAGTCAATAAAAGTATTGAGCCGTGGTCCCCATTGATATTTCCATTGCAAATAGGTGTTAAAATCTGATTTTTTAGCATCATTTTGATAATACACAATTCCGGGATCTAGTCTCTCGGTTATATCTGACCATATGATGCGACCGAAGTGATCACCCAGATAAGTATTGTAAGCTCCCCCCCAGACCCACTCTGAGTTGAGATCTTTTGAGCTGTAACTGAGTGAACTGATGGCTCCGTAAAAGTGGTTAGAAAGCCACCTTCGCTGTACAATATCGCCTATGGTCATGGAGTCAATCGCAGGAGCTTGCAATCCGAATTGGCGCAAGAGTTTACCGGATTTATACAGCTCAAAATACCCCAGTCCTCGCGTATAATGTCCTGTCAGATTTAGCCGAAAGCGATCAGTAAATTGTCGTTTATAGATGAGTTGAGTATGGGTCTGTCGATAATTATCAACTTCATCTTCGTAGGGTGCGCCCGATTTTTCGGTGCCGGAAGGGTTATAACTGCGAAGCGAATCGATAGCAGCATAGCGGAATGGAATACCATTCCACGCTTGGTAGGTAATCTCATGACCGGAAAAGACATGGAGTGTCAGCGATTGCTCTGTATCCAGAAGGCCTGCAGAGATAAAATACGAT
The DNA here is from genome assembly GCA_024277695.1 of Bacteroidota bacterium. GTDB lineage: Bacteria > Bacteroidota > Bacteroidia > Chitinophagales > Saprospiraceae > JAJRUR01. The sequence goes on from JAJRUR010000211.1 coordinate 3,076, forward strand.
TTAAGATCTGAACTTGCTCGATCGACGAATCCATCTGATCGGATGAGAGATCCTCGTGCCTTTACAAAGTATTTTCCTTGTAGTAGTCCGGTAGCTGCTTTGAGTTGGATCCTTGAGCTATTAAAACTCCCATAGCCCAGAGTAGCACTTAGCTGTGGTTCAGCCGGTACTTCTTGGGTATTGATCTGGATAGAGGCGCCAAATGCTCCGGGACCATGGCTAGACAAACCGAGTCCACGTTGTATCTGAATACTTTTGGCTGAGCTTGCAAAATCAGGTAGATCTACCCAAAAAACTTGCTGTGATTCTGCATCATTGAGCGGTACTCCATTGATCGAAACTGCGGTGCGCTCTTGATCAGATCCTCTGATACGCATATAGCTATAGCCTATCCCCGTGCCGGCATCCGAATGCATAAGTACTGATGGTGACCAGCGGAGTTGAGTCGGCATATCCTGACCGTAATCGCGACGCTCGATATCCTCTGCGCTCAAAGTATATTGTGTGATTGCCTGATCAGTATCAGCCCATTGTCCCAAGATTTGTATCTCTTCAACCAAGGCTTGGCGTATAGTTAATACTACATGCAACGAGTGTTGTTGCGCTACTTTTATTTTCTGCGGATGGTAGGCTATGTGTGCAAAATATAAACTATCCTCTACACGCTGATTTATAAAAAATTTTCCATCAGCATCAGTGATTGCGAGTACCTGATGATGATTTGATATGGATACATCAGGTATCGGTTTTGTATTTTGGTCGGTAACGACTCCGGATATCTGTGCTTGAATCTGAGAAACTTGCGTGATGATAATCCATGATATCATCAAGCCTAATAGTTGGATTTTGAACATCGGTCATATTTTATCCCTTCTCGGAATTACCCGGGCAGGTTCCTGATTAAAAAAAAATCTCGGGTATGATCTCAGCCTGTTTTTAAAACGCGCAAAAGCGAGTTTGGGCACCCCGAAAAATTGACAAGGGCAAATATAAAAAACTGTATCGATTATTCGATGTCATGGCGAGGAAGAATGTCATAGCATGCATTGTATCGGTAAGGACAGTTTAAAAAAATCCCACGCATCCCTCTTAGTGTCGAGGCGCACAACGAAGCAATCATCCTATGCATAAAAATAACGAGGGATGCAGAATTATGGACATCCCTCATTATGTATTTCGGTTTCTTCGTTTAGAATTATTACCTTGCGATCACTAGACGTTTTGTCAAAATACTGCCTTGCTCCGTCATAAAACGCAACATATACACTCCATTCGGAAGATCTGCAACATGAAGCAAAAACTCTGAGCGATGCTGATCGCTTAGCCTACGAACCAGTTGCCCTCCGGTATTCAATATATCCGTTTGGACAATCGTCTTTTGCGGACTACTGACGATAATCGAATTGGAAGCCGGATTGGGGTACAAAGATATGCTTGCTTGTAGTTTTGGATCGACAGTTGAGTTGACTACAGAAAAGTCTAAACGGACATCATCCACTCCTGTTTCATCCGGATCTCCACTATAGAGATCACTATTTTCCAACCAATTTTGAGACTCTATACAGAGGGTAAATTGCTGTCCGGCATAAGCATCCAAATTCAGTGTATCATTTCCTACCATCCGCTCGTATTCAAAGAAATTGGATTGATAAGTAGGAGATATCTGCTCTCCATCCACAGTAATTCTAAGAATGGCAGAATTCATCGAACGAATTTCATCACCGATAAGAAATTGATGAATTTGTGATCGATTGATGATGTACTTGAAACTAAATTCAATATTTTTCCATCCCCAAGCATCTACACACATACAGAATTGTGACTGATAGTCTTCATTCACCTCCCAAGGGTCATCATTAGCTTGAGGAATATCGACATTATAACTGCGATCCTGATTGATCCCGACACCTCCAAAAAACTGTAATGCCCTCCGCCCGGCTGAAAAGGAAGTACTTGCTGAGGACCCTAAACTCAAGTAACTATACTCTTCGTCTATTTCTCTTTTTGAAAATTTAAAAACGATATCATCTTTGACTCGGCGAGTCTGCCAAAAGGTTTGGGTTTCGAAAAAATTATTCTCTTGAAAGGGATCGGATGGAAATTTTATTTGAGCACTTATAATATATTCTCCTTCTTCGGGAAA
>JAJRUR010000212.1 GCA_024277695.1 Bacteroidota bacterium
CTTATGCGCTTGACAGCTTATGCGCTTGTGATCCTCGATTTAGACATCTCGGATTATCTCGCTTATGCGCTTGACAGCTTATGCGCTTGTGATCCTCGATTTAGACATCTCCTCCCCCTAGCCCCCTCCAAAGGGGGACACCGTCACTGCGAGGAGGTACGACGAAGCAGTCTCAATCTTTCGGAGACAGTTTTTAACCGCAAAGGATCAGCAAACAGTGTCCTCATCCTAGCCTCCTCCAAAGGGGTTGTCCTCCCCCTAGCCCCTCCGAAGGGGGATACCCATACGGATATTTCTTTTTCAAAATCCAAGAACTAAGCTAGTCTCTTCATAAACACTACATATAATAAAAAAGAAATCACAAAGCCGGTAAACCATGACAATTTATATAAGGCACTAAGACTAGGAACAAAATAACCAATTAAGGCTATTCCAACCCCAAGAACAAAAGCATATACAGCAGAAAGATTAAATCCGTTTTTGTAATAAAATATACCATCAAGCTTATACAATTCCGCCAGAGGCATATTGGTCTTCCGCACAACAAAATAATCGGCCAGCATGATACCCAATACAGGACCCAGCAATCCACTGACAAAAATCAGCAGAGAACTGATCTCATCAATCAGTGCCCAAGGAAAGATAAGGATACCAATAACTCCGGTAATCCATCCTCCCATTTTAAAACTAATCTTTTTGGGTAATAGATTAGAAAAAGCATTGGAAGGTGCTATGACATTTGCTGCAATATTAGTACTCAGTGTAGCTATCAGCATAAATACTTGGGCCAATACTACCACCCATTTGTTATCAAATTTGTCTAAAAGTGTCACAGGATCCCAAGGTGCATCACTGGCAATCAATATATCATCAAACTGTATCAAAGCTGCACAAGTAAGAAATATACCTACAAAAGAAAATAGCATCATCGTAGTCGGTAGCCCGATAAACTGCCCCATGATTTGAGCTTTTTGACTCCCTGCATACCGAGTAATGTCCGCTATACTCAAGGACATGGTAGCCCAAAATCCTACCATGGCCGTAAGCCAAAGCACATAAGACCACCATTTACTACCGGATGATGCTTCTTGACTTCGGATCTTTACTTTTACTTTGGATGAAATATGTTCTTCATTTTTTAAGCGGATGTAATAGTCGGCGCTTGGATGGTAGCTTGCCATCTGCATTTCAGTACGATCCAATGGTATCCAAAATCCCTCGTCATCCCCCATCAACAACTGCATCTTGGTAGCTTTGATGCTTTTATCCAGATTACGTATGGGATTGATGCGCAATACAGCAGGGTTCTTTGTGTCATCGATCTCTGCCTCCGGTCTTTCCAATTGACTACTTTGTGCCAAAACTTGAGCAAATCCTCCTGCTTGACGTGCACCCCAAAATATCAACAAAATGCCGATACCTACCAATATCGGAGCTGCATAAGCCTCCAGCCACTTGATGTGTTCGATGCCTTTCCAAATAAAATACATATTGATCAGCCAGAAAATACCAAAACTCACGAACTTGGCTATCGTGAGTCCGGTATCACCATCCAAACCCATGACGACATTATAGATAGAATATATCGCCAAGCCCCCTATCCAAGTCTGTATCCCGAACCATCCACAAGCCACTAAAGCTCTTATAATAGCCGGAATATGAATTCCTCGAATACCAAACGAGGCTCGTCCGATTACAGGAAATGGTACACCGTATTTTACACCGGCATGTCCATTCAAGACCATCGGTATGGTAATAATCAAATTTGCCAAGCCTATAATAATCAAGGCTTCGTACCATCTCAATCCGGATTTGATCATATAAGAAGCCAGCAGATAAGTAGGGATACAAACTACCATACCTACCCATAAAGCGGCCAAATTCAAACTCGTCCAAGTTCTGTCTTCCGGTGCTACAGGAGCCAAATCCTCACTGTATAGAGGAGAATTGCTAAAATCTTCTTTTAATATTTTAATTTCCTGCATAGGCTAGATAGTGTATCCATCAGCTATATGTAAAGCTTCCGAAATGATGCTCAAGCCTTCATCTATTTCTTGCTTTGAAATGCTCAAAGGCGGACAAATAAAAATAAAATTCCATTTTACAAATGTAAACATACCTAAGGCTCTGATTTTGGCAGCCACCTCAGCCATCACTTTCATTTCAGATTGCTGCGCATTCCAAGGAGCCATCGGCTCTTTTGTCGTACGATTCTTTACGATCTCCAAACAACCCAGCAGACCGGTATTTCTCCAGTCACCTATCGAAGGGTGCTCTTCCATCATCTCGCTCATACGAGCATCCATGTATCTTCCTGAACGCTGAGCTTGCGTGATCAGGTCTTCACTTTCGTAAATGTCCAATACCGCCAAGGCAACCGCACAAGATACCGGATGCGCAGAATATGTCAAGCCCAAAGGCAAATAGCGATCATCAAAAGCTCGCGCAATTTTTTCTGTAGTAATGATAGCCCCTAAAGGCAAATACCCACTCGTCAGACCTTTTGCCATACATAATATATCCGGAGTGATGCCGTGATGATCTACACCAAACCACTTACCCGTACGTCCAAAACCGCTCATCACCTCATCTGCTATAAATAATATGCCGTACTGCTCACATAAATTTTTGACCCTTGCCAGATAATTTGGTGGATACTTTATGCAACCGGAGGAGCCGGACTCTCCTTCCATCAGGATTGCAGCAAAATTTTGAGGTCCTTCATATCGCAAAACTTGATGCAGGTTTTCGAGTGCTCGCTCACCACACTCTTGGACTGACTCCGAATACCAAGGGCAGCGGTATGCATAGGGATTTTGGACATGTACTACATTGGGCATCTGCTGCGCATCCACTTGTAGGCGGCGAGGATCACCACCTGCTGTGATCGCTCCCATCGTCGCTCCATGATAGGATCGATATTGCGTCATAATCTTATGTCTGCCTGTATAGAGACGCGCCAGCTTGATCGCGTTCTCGATCGCTTCGGCACCACCAAGTGTAAAAAAAGTCTTTTTTAGATCTCCGGGGGTAATATTTGCGAGACGCTTACCCAACAGTCCTCGAACTTGAGTGGTAAAACTAGGTGCTACATAACTAAGATCATTCATTTGATTTACTACAGCCTGCGTTAGCTCTTCTCGGCCGTGACCTACATTGACATTCATCAATTGAGAAGAGAAGTCCAAGTATCGCTTACCGTCTTGATCATAGATATAGACTCCTTTGGCACTTTTGGCTTGGATAGGCTGGACTTGATTTTGGATAGACCAAGAAAAGTAAGTATAATCCAAATTATTTTGTAAGATTTCGTTGCTCATATTCCTTACATTTCGTTTTCGTTTTATTACTAAAGCAAATCATTTTTTATAGCCTACATAACAGCACGCAAACCACTCGCTAACTCATCCAATTTGTCTTATCTTCGGGATTCCATTTGATGGTCGTTTTCTTATTTTGTGTCCAAAACTCTATCGAAGATCTCCCCGTAATATCACCCACTCCAAATTTGGAATCATTCCAACCACCAAAGGGAAAGGGCTCGCGAGGTACCGGTACACCGATGTTGACACCGATCATTCCTGCACTTGCCCTTTGGATAATTTCTTTTGCCAGTCCGCCACTTTGTGTAAATACCGCAGCGGCATTGCCATAGTTTGAAGCATTTTCTACAGCGATAGCTTCATCGATGTCCCGTACTCTTATGATCGAAATCACCGGACCAAAAATCTCTTCTCTAGCCACAGCCATATCCGGTCTAACCTCATCGATGATCGTAGGACCTACGTAATAGCCTCCTTCTTTGTCAGGAACTGTGGCATTCCTACCGTCAACAAGGATTTTTGCACCTTCATTTTCAGCTTGAGTGATATATCCCTCAATGCGCTTTTTGGCTGCAGCACTGATTACTGATCCTAAGTTTTGTCCGGGGACCAATTTCTTTGCCTCGATGACCATCCGATCGATAATATGCTGAACATCTGCCACACCAACCATTACGGAAGCTGCCATACAACGCTGGCCTGCACATCCCGCCATAGAAGCTACTACATTATCTGCTGTCATCTGAGCGTGTGCATCAGGAAGTACAATTAAATGATTTTTAGCTCCTCCTAATGCTAGACAACGCTTCAGTTGAGATGTAGCTCTAGCATATACGATTTTTGCTACTTTGGTAGATCCTACAAAAGATACCGCTTCAATATCCGGATGATCACAAATAGCTTCTACAAGTTTTTTGCCACCATGCACGATATTAAAAACACCGTCAGGCAGCCCTGCTTCTTTGAGCAATTCGGCTATACGCAGGGTACTGAGCGGTACGAACTCTGAAGGTTTTAATATCATCGTATTGCCCAAGACTAATGCGTTAGGTATCGTCCAATGTGGCACCATATTCGGAAAGTTAAATGGAGTAATACAAGCTACTCCTCCCAAAGGCTTCCGCTCCATACGACACTCTACTCCCCGGCTTACTTCTTGGATTTCATGATGTACTATCTGAGGAAGCGAAACAGCAAATTCGCACAACTCCATACTTTTGAGCAGCTCTGCTTTGGCCTCGTCATAGGTTTTGCCATTTTCTAATACGACCAAATTTGTAAGCTCTTCGACATGCTGTTCTAGTAAAGTCCGATATCTAAAAAATATCTGAACTCGCTCCTTAAGGGTTTTTGATGACCATTCCGGAAAGGCTTTTTTGGCTGACAATACTGCAGCTTGCAATTCCTCATTTCCCGAAAGGGGAACACTACCTATCACTGTACCATCGCGTGGATTGATCAACCGGAGTACATCGGCTTCCGAACGGGTAAACTGTCCGTCGATAAAGTTTTCTACTTTGGTATGCTCTAAGCTCATAGTATATTTTTTGATTGGTTCTACTTTCAAAGATATTATAATTTGTAAGAATCTCGTCTTTAATACTGTCTTAATCGTGTTGTGGCTATTGATCCTTTAGAATTTAGTTTAAATTGCACCTTCAATATATTTTTGATTATGAAAAGCTCATTGATTACTCTTATTCTATTTTTTTTGTCCTTTGGTGGCATACATGCTCAAGAGGAAGCTAAACTATTAGGTCGATGGTCAGACCCAACATTGGCAGAAGCCTTTTTTGGTCGTTATAACGAAGTCTGGGGCTATGCACAGGACGGTAAAGAGTATGCTATTATCGGTTCGACTTTTGGCACCCACTTTATTGATGTCACCGACCCGAATAATCCGCAAGAGCTGATCAGAGTAGGAGGAAAAGCTCAAGGTACCGGGCTCATCCATCGCGACTTTCATAATATGGGCACATATCTTTATGCAGTAGCAGATGAGGGAGCGAGTAGTTTGCAGGTGATGGATATGAGCGGACTCCCCGATACGGTAATCGTGGTCTATGATAGTTCAGAGTATATCCAAAGGTCGCACAATATATTTATCGATACAAGCAGTGCCTTGCTGTATGCCGTATCTGTGCGCTCGTCTGTAGGCGGTGGTCTGGTAGTATTGGATATATCTATACCACAGGAGCCCAAATTAGTCAACAGCCTCAACATGATTGATGGAGTGTCGGTAAATCCGCATGATGTATTTGTTCAGCGTGATACCGTTTTTATAAATAATGCCCGAGCCGGATTGGTGATTGCTGATTTTGTTGATCCTCAAAATCCAAAACTGATTAGTTCTTACGAAGAATACCAGGAAATGGGTTATAATCATTCGGGCTGGGCTACACCGGATATGGATATTTACTATATGGCTGATGAGACTTTTGCTACGCGGATCAAAGTATTGGACTTGAAGGATATTTCAGAACCTGAAGTCATCAGTGTACTCAATATCCGGGACACGATCAATGATGGGCTACCGCATAATCCACTATGGTTTTGTAACCGATTATATGTAGCAAGCTATTACGATATGTTACAGGTATATGATGTCTCCGACCCTGCTAATCCTGAGCGGATCCTTTATTACGACGATGATCCATCGCCAAATGATGGAAAATTTAGAGGTGCATGGGGAGTATATCCTTATCTACCGTCCGGATCAATCTTACTCTCCTCATTGGATAGCGGATTGTATGTGTTTGAGGGCTTAGATGGGAGCGATTGTTTTGACGATATTTCTTCTATAGCCGATCTGAGGGATGCAGCAAAATTTTCCATGGTACCTACAGTAAGTACGGGAAATTTTAGCATCCGGTCGGACTGGACTCAAGAGTACCGGTGGTCAGTATTTGATTTCAAAGGCAGGTATCTCCATCGGGGTCAGCAATCTACATCGAGTATGTTGGATCTAAGTTATTTGCCCAATGGCATCTATGTACTGCATTTGCAAGCACCATCCGGCGAATCACTCGGATCAGTACGCTGTATAATACAGCATTAAAGCTAAAGCTCAGACGATTTTTATTAACTTTGTGCTCAACAGATAATTTTATACTATTTATATGGAATTTACATTTTACGGACATGCTTGCTTTGAAATCGAAGTCGGAGAGAAAAAGTTACTTTTTGATCCCTTCATAAGCCCGAATGCACTGGCCAAAGATATAGATGTGTCAAAAATTGATGTAGATTATATTCTGCTGACCCACGGTCATGAGGATCATGTAGCGGATGTAGAGACAATATCCAAACAGTCAGGGGCTACAGTTATTGCTAATTATGAAATCATCCAATGGTTTGGGCAGAAAGGAGTGCAGGGGCATGCTATGAATCACGGAGGCAAATGGACATTTGATTTTGGCACGGTAAAAATGGTACAAGCTGTACACACATCTTCTATGCCCGATGGTAGTTATGGTGGAGAAGCAGCCGGATTTGTAGTAATGACTCCGGGAGGAAATTTTTATGTAGCCGGCGATACTGCACTACACTACGACATGAAACTCATTGCTGAGATTTGTAAACTGGATTTTGCTGTGCTACCTATAGGAGACAACTTTACTATGGGATATGAAGATGCCGTTACAGCAGCAAAATTTGTCCAATGTGACAAGATTATTGCTGTACATTATGACACTTTTCCGTATATTGTAGTCGATCATGAAAAAGTCCAATCCGAATTTGAACTTGCCGGAAAGGAAATTCATTTTCTAGAAATCGGAGAAAGCATAACGCTGTGATCTATGGCAAAAGTAGTTTGTATAGCAAACCAAAAAGGCGGAGTTGGCAAAACCACTACTGCAATCAATCTGAGTGCCAGCCTGGCGATTTTGGACAAAAAAGTATTGCTCATCGATGCGGATCCTCAAGCCAATGCCAGCTCCGGACTAGGGTTTCATGAACATGCATATACTTATAGCATCTATGACTGTATCATCAATGAACTTGACCCGCATGAAGCCATTTTGGAGAGCACTACACCAAACCTTTATCTGTTACCTTCTCATATCGATCTGGTAGCAGCAGAGCTAGAACTGGCGAGCAAATTTAGACGCGAATACCTGATCCGAAGTATCGTCGATCCTTTGCGAGAAGAATACGACTACATCATCATCGATTGTCTGCCATCTTTGGGCTTGATCACTGTCAATGCACTCACAGCAGCAGATAGCGTATTGATACCAATCCAATGTGAAATCTTTGCACTGGAAGGATTGAGTAAACTCAAAAACACTATTTCGTTGGTAAAAAAACAACTCAATGAGAAACTCGAGATCGAAGGCATCGTGTTATCCATGTTTGACAAACGTCTCCGACTCGCCAAAATAGTAGTCAAAGAGGTGCGAGATAACTCAAAAGATTATGTCTTTGATACCATAATCCACCGCAATAGCAAAATCGCCGAATCACCCAGTGCTCATGTACCGGTGTTGCTGTACGATGCTGCAAGTAAAGGTAGTCAAAACTTCTTGAGTCTGGCATATGAATTTTTAGAAAAACAAAATAATATAAACCAAGTCACCGCCGTCTAAGCATTAAAATCACAATGGCAAAAAAACTAAAAAAGAAAGAATTAGGAAAAGGGATACGCGCTCTGCTCACCTCAATGGATAAGGAGGATCTACTCGAACGTCCTGTTGGACAAAAAGACTCCGAAACCTCAATCCGTATGATCCCGCTGGATGTAATCGAAGCCAACCCTGACCAACCCCGAAGACACTTTGATGAAAAAGCCCTGGAAGAACTAGCTAGCTCGATACGAACCTACGGTCTCATCCAACCGATTACCCTTCGTAAAATGACTGAGGATACTTTTCAAATAATATCCGGTGAAAGACGTACACGAGCTGCAAAGATGGCGGGGCTGACCAAAGTACCTGCTTATATCCGTACAGCCAATGACCAAGAACTTCTCGAAATGGGTCTGGTCGAAAACATACAAAGAGAAGATCTCAACCCACTCGATATTGCTATCAGTTATCAACGACTTGTGGACGAATGCAATCTCACACATGAAATACTCTCACAGCGTATCGGTAAACAGCGAAGTACTATTACCAACTACCTGAGATTGCTCAAACTACCTCCAGAAATACAACGCATGCTCAAAGAAGAACTCCTTAGTATGGGACATGCTCGAGCCCTCGCAGGTGTGGAAGATATCAGTCATCAACTTTTGCTCGCTGACAAATCTATAAGAGGCTCGTGGTCTGTAAGACATCTCGAACGCGAAATCAAAAATATCTCCAACACAAAAAAAGCAGGTACTAAAGCCAAAGCAAGTAAAATATCAGATGACTTAAGGCGTATTCAAAATAATCTCAAAATGCAATTCGGTGCACCGGTCAGCATTAGACAAAATAGTTCCGGAGCAGGCAAAATAGAAATTCGGTTTGACTCCATGGACCAACTCAATGATATACTTGAAGTATTTGATACACTGGATTGACGTAACTATTCCGCCCTTTTTGCGTTTAATGAGTATCATGAAATGTCTTTTGCGCATCTTTTTTTTCTTGGTATATTATGCCTCCATGGCGCAGACGGATCATGATAGCAATAGCCTCCTTATACGCGAGGATACGATAGATCATAGTTTGGATAAGAAAGAACTGTTTATACCAAAGCCAAAAAAAGCTGCGCTCTACTCAGCAGTCTTTCCCGGTGCAGGCCAATTCTATAATCGGCATTATATCAAGATACCTTTTCTCTATGCCGGCTTGGGATATTTTATATACCGCAGCCAACAAAATAGAGGTAATTATCAATGCTTCCAGCGCACATACAAAAATGCACTATTCAATGGATTGATCCCAGACGATATTCGATGTAATGGAAAAATCGTTGATATCAGAAACTTCAATACCTCAGGACTCAAACAACGCCGAGATGCTTATCGCAAAAACATGGAACTCGCCTATATAGGAGCTGGTGTTCTCTATCTTTTTAATATTTTGGATGCTTATGTCGATGCCCATTTGCAGTCTTTTGACATATCCGAAGATCTCAGCTTACAGCTTAGCCCTCGTATCATGCCTGACTATTCCGGTCAAAATAGCTTGGGTTTTGTAGCAAGATGGACTTTCTGATAGAGAAAAAATAAGTGGTGGTAAGGGAGTTGAGCAAAAATTTAATATATCGACGATGTACCCTGGCGTTAATTATTTCTATTATATCTAAATAACTGATTATTAAGCTTAAATACATTTATTCTGGATATTGTATTGGTTTTAAATAGCTTTCTGATGGAGAAAAAATAAGATGTGCTTGCGGAGTTGAGCAAAAATATAATATATCGACGATGTACCCTGGCGTTAACTATTTCTATTATATATAAATATCTGATTATTAAGCTTAAA
>JAJRUR010000213.1 GCA_024277695.1 Bacteroidota bacterium
GGCTGTACTTTTGAGACTATGTTTGATGTCCAAGCAGCTACTGAACTGACCTTAGAACCCATTGAAGATATAACGATCTCTAGCGGTGACTCGGTATTGATTAGTCTTGTGATCAATCGAGATACGAGTGCGTTAAACTTAATTGATTGGTTTGGGGCATCGTCTTGTAGAAAATGCACGGAGATATGGCTCAGTCCGGAGCTAACAACTAACTATGCTGTAAGGGTCGTGGATAAGAGTGGATGTGAGCAAACTATCAGTTTCAAAATTATTGTGGATAAGAATAATGGAGTGTACTTCCCCAATGTTTTTATGCCCAATAAGGCAACGGATGATCGCAATCAAGTATTTAGAATATATGGGACGGACGAACTCGAAATGGTCCAAAGCTTGGCTATCTATGATCGGTGGGGCGATTTGGTATTTAGAGGTACTAATGCAAGACCTGAGGATTTGGTATGGGATGGGACACGCTCGGGCAACATTTTACCTCCGGCGGTATATATATATGTAGCTCGCTTGCAGTTCAAAGATGGATCGACCGGACTTTATAAAGGTGATGTAACGCTGATCAGATAATGAATTACAGGTATCGCTTTTGCCTTTAGATATTAAATTAAAGAAAAAAGGGCAATTCGATAAGATATACAGTTAGAACTAAAGCATTTGGATATTTTTAATTGTACTTGTTAGAAGAAAATACATTTAATCGAAAATAATATTTTGAATAATTTGAGTAATTTGCAACCATGAAAGGACTATATATCTTTCTGATCATAAGTTTATTCTACTTGTTCTGTGGAGTAATGAATGCACAACCACCTTGTAATCCTGATTCGCCGGAGCCGGAGCGTGTATGTCAGGATTTTGATCCCCCACTATGCAATTTGGGTGATATCCATGGTTATTGTGGTCGGAATCCGCCTTGTGCGATTCCCTCTTGTCCACCCGGTAGTATTGGTTGGTGCAATGGAGGATTTTCGATTGAAAATGCCGGATTTTTTCGATTCTTAGCTACAGGCTCCATTGTAGAGTTAATCCTTACCTTTTCTAACTGTGCCACAGGCTCCGGAGTACAATTGGGGGCTTATGATGATTGTAACGGAGTTTTTCTGAATCCAATTACTTGTGATGCCAATTGTTTTGGTGGCAATGGTCAGACAGGTCAACAGCGTATCCGCTTCAATGGAATAGCAGGGCGTGTCTATTCTATAATGGTAGATGGTTGTGGTGGAGATCAATGCGATTATGTCGTCAGTGTAATTAAAGGTGCCGGGGTACCGGAAGTTGGTGATTTTGATTTGGCCACAGAGGTTATTAATGGATTGGGCATCCAAGGAGATACCTTATGTTTTGCGGCTACAGATGATGACTGCTTGACGTATTCTGTAGGACCCAGAACCTTGGCACGAGGCTATCTATGGTATGTAGATGGCAATCTTGTAGGCGAAACAGAAGATCCTGAATTTGTATTGACAGGTGCCTCACCGCCGGGTGTACAGCTTTGTGTAGAAGCCTGGAACGCTTGCGACACTTCCAATCTTTTATGTTCGGACATCGTCATAGCACCTCTTCCTCCGGTTGAAAAAGATACTTGCATATGCTGGAATGACTTTCCTGTAGAAATGTTTGGGATAAATTTTGATTTTCCGGTAACGGATTTTCCCATACCGATGGATGGAGAATGCGGTTGTGAATTTACAACCCTTTTGACGATTGAGGCTCCTGATATTCCGGCCCCCGAACTGGTCATCAATGCCATCTGCCCCTCAGATTTAGAGCCCAACGGATATCGATACCCCGGACAGTCTGAAGCAGATTCGTCTTTTTATGGTGATACTACTAGAATCATCACCATTCCGGATGGTGCAGATCCATTTTTATGCCTACAAACTACCGGAGAACAATTAATATGTGACAAACTGGTTGAGTTGCAACTCATTGTTCTCGAAGTGAAAGGCAAAGATACCACGATAGTAATACCTTGTGGAGTAGAGAGTATTGAGTTGGATACTACACGTTTTACTTTCTTACCCGAAGATGATGAAGGGCTCAAAATGGATTTTACTTGGTACAGAGACTCCCTGAGGGATACTCTGTTAGGACCGGATACTTTTCCTACACTCACTGTGATGGATAGTGGTTATTACTCATTGGTTGTACGTTTGTGGCATGATCCGGATGATCTGGATTCCACAGTTTGTTCATTTCAGTTTAACTGGAAAATAGAGGGGATATTTGCTCCGGATGTTACAGCTACTCCTTCGGATACGATTTGTGGTACCTTGCGTCAAGATATCTTAGGAGGACCGAATCAGACTCCCGGGTTTTGGGAGCAAGTCTCCGGTCCGGGTACTTCTACTTTTGCAGAAAATGATAGTGCTTCTACCACGGTTACCGTGAGTATCGGCGGAGTATATGTCTTTCGCTGGATCGAAAATTATTTAATTTGTCCTGACACTGCAGAAATTACCCTATATTTCAATAATTCTGACCCCGGTAGCCTACCAACAGATCTTCTTGAAGCTTGTGAAGGTGATCCTATTCAAGTCAATTATGCTACACCACCGATTTTGGATTTTGAAGATTCATTTGTCTATGTTCTTCACAATGGTCCAGGTCCGGGTATTGGCAACATAATTTACGGTAAGAGCCATACGGGCATCTTTCCCTACCAGGTAGGATACCCCCTCAACGTACGACTCTTTGTCAGCATAGCAGCGGGCAATTGGGTCGCTGACTCTGTAGATCTCCAAGATCCTTGTTTGGTCGTCTCCAATCTCCAACCGCTTGTTTGGTATCAGAATCCCTATGCGCAGGCAGGACCTGATGGTCAGATCTGTGCTCGTACATTTATGTTGAGTGCTACTGCATCTATTGGAGCAGGTGCTTGGAATATAGTGTACGGCCCCGGTAATGCTAATTTTACTGTTCCAAATCAAGCTATGACAGAGGTGACTGTGGATCAGAGTGGTGTGTATGGTTTTGAGTGGTTAGAAAATAACTCCATATGTGAGGACAGGGATACAGTCATGATTCGATTTGACAATACAGATGCCGGCGAACCACGTATAGTAGATGATACACTTTGTATTGATGAGAGTTTTGTCGTCGAGTTTTTGCCCGGTCAACAAGCCGACTTGGATCCCGAAGATGTATTAGAATATGGATTGTACACATTGTCTGATGTTTTAATAAAACGATTCTCGGATGCTACAATTCGTTTTGATCCAAATGTGATGCAACCGAATGTTACCTATGAAATTCGCACCATAGCCGGTAACGAAGTTGGAGGACAAGTAGATCTGAATGATCCATGCTTTGACCGTTCGACCAATGCCCTACGTCTTACTTGGGAAGAATACCCCATGTTGGTTTCTTTGAGCTCTCTGGATGATCTGTGCGCAGGGGATATCGCTACTATTTTAATTTCGATCAGCGGCAATGCACCTTTTATAGTACAGCTTACAGATGGAACCAATTTTTATGATTTCAATAATGTGCAAAATGTGGATTCATTTAAGTTTCAGCTCTTCGGACCTACGACATTTACTGTCGTGAGTATCCAAGGACAATATGGTGGCATGTGCTTGACTTCCGTCAATCAAGATATCATGATCGATGTCGAAATACCTCCGGAAGTGACAGTTCAGAAACTCTTGGACATCTGTAATAAAGATTTGCCGGGAAGAACAACATTTATTGATTTCAATAATTGGGTACTCGATGGCGATACAGGAGGATTTTGGACAGACCTCGACAATTCAGGAGGAGCCGGGACCTTACCCGTACTGGATTTTACAGGAGTGACTCCGGGCACTTATCGATTTAAGTACACTACACAACTTAATTTGCTGGCTTGCATGCAGGCCATGGATACGATGTACCTGACAGTTACGGATACATGCCCTTGTCCAATTATTCCTTTGAGACTCCTTCGTGATTTGTGCAATACAGAAGCACCATTCAATCTATTGGATCTAGAGCAAAA
Organism: Bacteroidota bacterium; assembly: GCA_024277695.1. Classification (GTDB taxonomy): domain Bacteria; phylum Bacteroidota; class Bacteroidia; order Chitinophagales; family Saprospiraceae; genus JAJRUR01. The sequence continues at coordinate 3,992 of JAJRUR010000213.1, forward strand.
CTTACCGGTAGATCTCTCGGATGGAGACTGGTCAGTTGTTCAAACACCTTCCGGTAATAATCCCGTTACGATCACCAATGATCGACTCAATGTTCTCCAAGCAGATACTGGTTTATACGTCATTGAGTTTAAGCTCAATAATTTTACTCCTTTGTGTCCGGATTCGGCACAATTGAGCTTCAGGGTCTTTGGTCCCCCTAATCCGGGCAATCAAACGGAAGTGTTTACTTTCTGTCAAGGTGATGATCTTACCATAATGCTCCATGATCAGTTAGAGGGCGAAGACTTGGGGGGCATATGGCGAATCAAGGAAGCTGCCGATTTGACGGGTATTGATTTTGATGGACAAAGTGGTACCCTCCGTACAAGTAACATGGTCATCGGTACTTATATTTTTGAATATAGTGTTGGTCCAAACGGGGCTTGTCCGGTAGAATCGAGTGAGGTACGCTTAGAAGTAAACCCCAATCCCATTGCCGATCCGGGACAGACTATTGAGTTTAACTGCAATATCCAGAGTGGGACCTTGGGTGGCGCTAATACGACGGTCGGTCCAAATATTGCTTATATCTGGTCGGTCAATGGTATAGATATACCGGGGGCAACCGATCGATTTTTGGATATCGACTCAGTCGGTAATTATACATTGACTGTAGTCAATACGCTCACAGGCTGTACGGATGCAGCATCTGTCGTTGTAACAGCTGACCCCACAGCACTCACCGGAGTCGAACTCGATGTACGTGATGAAACTTGCCCGGGTGAAAATGATGGTATTTTGGCGATTTTGCGTGTAAATGGTGGCGTACCGCCTTTTAAGTTTTCCATCGATGGCTTGGGCGAAATCAGCACAACCGTTTTGACTAATCTCCAGCCGGATACATATACCCTGACCATCACGGATAGTCAAGGATGTACTTTTACGACCGATTTTACGATCAATCCATCAAATGAAATCGTCATCGAGCCCATTGGAGATCAAACAGTCCTTGAAGGAGACTCTGTGGATGTTACAGCAATTATTAACCGGACGAGTGATCAGATCAGTCGTATTGAGTGGCTCCAAGTGAATACAACTTGTGATACTTGCACTACGATCAATATCAAACCCGATCAGACACGAGGCTATGCAGTTCGTGTTATTGATATCAATGGATGCGAAGCCATTATTAGCTTTAAACTTATTGTGGTCAAAGATACGCGTGTCTTTATACCTAATGTATTCAGACCGGATGACGGATTAGATCAGGAGACCCGCGTGTTTAGAATATATGGTGTAGATATCGATGTCGTAGAAAAGCTCGTTATCTATAATCGATGGGGCAACCTCGTATATCAAGCTAACAATTTTGATCCTGATACAGAATATTGGGATGGTAATTTCTTGGGAAAACCTGCACCTGTAGGCGTCTATGTGTACTATACAGTTGTACGCTTTGACGATGGTTCTACAGCCGAATATAAAGGCGACGTGACCATCCTTAGGTGATTTATGAAATTTTTTTAAAAAGAGCTACACACAGGGCAACGAATTTTCGTTGCCCTGTGTCTTATGCGTGTATGACAATATATTATTATTCTAAAACACTACTAGGATGAAAAATCTCTTAAATTTTACCTTATTATCAGTACTCCTTTTATTTGCTGCCATTCCTCTTTCAGCACAAGAATGCGACATACGCGAAGTAACAGCAGAAGCGCAAGATTGCCAAGACGATGGCACTTTCAATGTAGTCATAGACTTTATCCACGAAAACACCAGCGACTCCTTTGCCATTGCGGGTAACGGGCATGATTATGGTACTTTTGCGTATGCAGATAAGCCGATTACCTTGCACAACTTGGATGGAGACTGTGCGACGGAATATGAGTTTATCGTTATAGATCAAGAGGATAGGACATGTAGTGGAGACACGGGATTAGGAGTAGTGTGTTGTGATGGAGGAGGCGAATGTGCTATCACCAATCTGACCGTAGTGGTAGGCGAATGTGCGGATGACGGTACCTATAGTATAACAATTGATTTTGATGTAGAAAACGAAACTTCCGACAGTTATGATGTCTGGGTCAATAACGAATATGAGGGTA
>JAJRUR010000214.1 GCA_024277695.1 Bacteroidota bacterium
AGCCGTCCAAAAGGGTTGGTCGTACACGTGCCAGGATTTCAGGGGTCAGATCACCAAAAGGTGTTACCAAAAAATATATATAACTCGTGATGAGGGCTATGGCGATAGCGATACCAAAGTGCTGAAGAGATATCTTCAAGGTCTCACGATCATTGATTCCTACCCCCAATCCAATCCCCAAAATAGGTGACATCAATGGAGATATCAACATAGCTCCGATTATGACTGCCGGTGAGTTAAGGTCTAATCCCAAAGATGCAATCATAATAGAACTCATCAAGAGCCAAGCATTGGCCCCTTTCATTCGTTTATTATTCTTAATGGCTATGATCGTGCCATCTCGGTCAAGACCATCCTCCAAGTCAATTAATTCTCTAAAAAATTTCTTGATCTTATCCCAATATACCTGACTATCAAGCGGTATTTCCTTTTTATTGGTAATCTTGTTAAATTCATTCATCTTTATTCAATACTTTACCATCCTCCATTTGAAGTACACGATCACTCAGCGAAGCAAAGTGTTCGTTGTGCGTAACTATGACAAAACAATGCCCAAAACTATCACGTAAATCAAAAAATAATCGATACAGTTCTTCTGAATTTTGACTATCCAGATTGCCCGTAGGCTCATCAGCAAATATAACTTTAGGTTGATTGATCAATGCCCGAGCTACAGCTACTCGCTGCTGCTCTCCTCCCGAAAGTTCATTAGGTTTGTGCTCCAAGCGATCTCCTAGTCCCAATAATTCTAACAGTTCTTTAGCTCTTTTTTCGACCACAGATGTTTTTTTATTAGCTATGAAACCCGGAATAGCTACATTTTCTATAGCGCTGAATTCTTGAAGTAAGTAGTGAAACTGAAAAATAAAACCTATATGACGATTTCTAAAATCTGCCAGCTCATTATCACTTAATCTTTCTATAGGATGTTGATCAATGATGAGTTGTCCGGAATCCATTTTATCCAGCGTACCCAAAATATGCAATAAAGTGCTTTTGCCCGCACCCGACTTACCTACAATGGATACAATCTCTCTATTGGCGATATCCAAATCGATGCCCTTGAGGATTTTGAGACGTCCATACGATTTGGTAATCTGCTTACACTGGATGATTGAAGATGATGACATAGGTCAAAAATACAATTCTCGAGCACTTTATCCGAATTTTGTAGGAGCTATATGGAAAAGATTTTCAAGGCTCAAATGCTATACCATCCTCGGGCATCTTCCATCAGATACTTAAAAACGCTATCATAGATAAGATTGGCTAAAGCAAGGGTTACATTATTCATAGGATGTATGTTTTTTGGTGTCAAGAGACAAATATTCATTGATGAGCTGTGGGTATAGAGGTGTAGAGTGCACAAGTATTGAAATAAGTAGAGCGTCCTGAGACATATAGCCTTGATCCTCTTACATATGTAGGAGAGTATCCAACAAATTGCTAAAAATAAGCGTTTTATATATAATCCGATGTCTATTTAATAAGTTGTAAAATAAAAACCTTATTTTTACACTCCAATTTTATGATTGAATACGAACTATGAAGATACTTCAGCTCTGTAAGAAGTTTCCATATCCCTTGACTAGTGGTGAGGCGATCGCAGTGACCTATTTGAGTAAGGCACTGCATAAGCAGGGCTGCGAGATTACCCTTCTGGCTATGAACACTACAAAGCATTTTGTGGATATCAACAGTTTGCCCGAAAACTTTAATCACTACAAAGAGATACATACAGTTTTAGTAGATAATAAAATCACACCTGGAGGAGCTATAAAAAATTTATTTTCTTCCGGTTCTTTTCATGTAGATCGCTATCGATCAGAGGATTTTGCCCAAAAATTAAAGGATTTATTGATCGAGCATCGATACGATATAATTCAGTTAGAGACGATGTATTTATCGCCATATATGGACTTAATAAGAGCGCATTCAGAGGCCTTGCTAGTGATGAGAGCCCATAATATCGAGCATGAAATATGGCAGAGAATCAGTCGAAATACAAAATTTTTGCCCAAGAGGTGGTATTTGAACTATTTGTCTTCGAAACTTGAGCGATTTGAGCTCTCTGTACTCAATGATTACGATTTTCTAGTACCTATATCAGAAAAGGATCTGCAAAAATATAGAAATCTCGGGTATATGAATGGAGCTAAAACAATTCCTATAGGACTAGATATTAATGATTATAAGATGCCTATAAACAGTAGGTTAGATACTATGAGTTTGTCTTTTATTGGAGGCTTTGATTGGTTTCCGAATAAAGAAGGTGTACTTTGGTTTTTAGATCGAATATGGCCTGATATCCATCGAGAGTTTCCATTACTCAAGTTGTATATAGCAGGAAGACAAATGCCTGACTCGCTGTATCGATACAAAAACAAAAATGTATATGCTCTAGGGGATGTAGAAGATTCAAGGGCTTTTATGGCACAGCATACCGCTACACTGGTTCCGCTCTTGTCCGGTAGTGGTACACGTGTCAAAATTTTAGAAGGAATGGCACTTGGTAGGATAGTTGTTACAACCTCCCTTGGGTTAGAAGGAATTCCTGCTCAACACGGGGAGGAGCTTTTGATTGCAGATGATCTTGATGGTTTTAGAGAGGCTATTCGCTTCTTAGCAGATACTGAGGCAGTATTACAAATGCGCAAAAAAGCACGTCAGTTTATTTATACACGATACAATAATGAATTATTGGCTGAAGATTTGACTGCCGCTTTTTCGAAGTATATCTCTACACACACTTAATAGGCAGTTCAGTTTGTGAAGCTACTTTATATCACTTCGCGTTTTCCTTACCCTTTAGAAAAAGGAGACAAACTACGTGCATACTACCACATCAAAGAGCTCAATAAGCACTTGGACATCTATGTTTTAGCTCTTAGCCGGAATAAACCGGATTCTGCGTCCATCAAAGCAGTGCAAAATATATGTACAGAGCTCTTCTACCATTATGAGCCCTCTTGGAAATACCGCTTACGACTCCTTGCACCTTCCGGACTTCCTTTCCAAGTCAAGTATTTCAAATCGAGTAAATTTGAGCAGTTGATACGGAAATCGATTAGAAAAATAGAACCGGATCATGTACATTATCATCTGATTAGGACAGCCGGATTGGCCCCGGAGTTGAGTGCTCGCAGTACGCTCGATTTGATGGATTGTTTTTCATTGGGATTGAGTAATCTGAAAAAGTCCAAGCCTTGGTGGAAAAAACTGATCTTTTCTTTGGAGGAACGTCTAGTACGCACTTTCGAGCAAAACAGTTTAGCTCGATTTGAGCGATGTTTTATTATTTCCGAGCGAGATCGAGAGGTACTAGATCCTCATGATACATATCAGATTATTATTTCTAAAAATGGAATTGATTTAAATTTCTTCAATGAAGAACTACCAATACCCTCCCTTAATGGACACTATGATGTTATATTTGTAGGTAATCTAGGCTATGCGCCGAATACAGAGGCAGCTAGATTTATCAAAAAATTAGCCGGACGCATGCAGAACCGAACATTTGGTATCGCAGGAGCCCGCTCTTCTGTATTGAGGCATATAGCTTTTCCGCCGAATGTAAAGGTGATTGGATGGGTGGATGATATTCGGAGTGCTTATCTGGCAGGAACAGTATTTTTAGCACCGATTTTTCACGGAAGTGGGTTACAGAACAAAGTATTGGAGGCCATGGCACTTGGCAGACCTTGTGTTACGAGTTCTTTTGTCAATGAAGCTTTAGGAGCAAATCCCAATATAGATTTGTTGATCGCAGATGATTTGGATACGACTGAACAAAAGCTGGAAAGAATGCTTCATGATGACGTATATCGAACACAAATAGCGAAGACGGGTCAAGCCTATGTGCGCAAATATTATTCTTGGGAATCGCAGGTGGATGGATTAATCGATTATATTTGTAAAAAAGAAAAATAAAATAATGGGTCTAGCATTGAAGGAAAGTAAAATAAGATTTGATACAATAGAGGGTGCCATTGAAGAAATAAAAAAGGGTAAGGTGATTATTGTGGTAGATGATGCTGATCGTGAGAATGAAGGCGATTTTATATGTGCTGCTGAGGCAATAACTCCGGAGATTGTTAATTTTATGACCAAATACGGTAGAGG
>JAJRUR010000215.1 GCA_024277695.1 Bacteroidota bacterium
CAAAAATATAACCAATGCCAACGCAAACCGTTGATCCGATTGATTTCGATTGCAGGTGCCGGTATCTTAATAAAATTTATTCCTGAAAAGACTGCCTTAAGAAAGGCACTCTTGGTTTTGATTTTTGACAAATCAATATCCAAGGACAAATAATACTGCCTATAACGAGGAAAAACATCTGTATCCAATTTATAGACTTGGCCATCTGTATCCGTCCATTTGTTTTCATAGCCTCCGAATAGATTTTCACTACCGAAGCCTAAAGCAATATTGAGCCAACAAGGCAAGATGCGGTTTTTATTATTATTAAAAGACTCTAGATTAATACTCAACCAATAGGTCTGTGCATTATAATCTTTGAGCAGCGTCTGACTGAACCTATCACCGAATAAATCATCTGTACGCTTCCTGAGTGTAGTACGAGTCCCATCAGCAGATTGGATGGTATAGTCGGGATATGCAATGCGAGAGGTGGACAATTTTATGCTGACTCTCTGTTCTCCCCACTGCCATGCTTGAGCAGCATAAAAAAAGGATCCCCCAAGATTGAAGCCTAAGTCACTTACCGAAAAACCCCACTTGGATGAGTAGGCATCCATCATTTCGACAGTCCCCTGTAAGACCGTACTGATACCCAAAGCTATCCATATAGACTTCCGTTCCGAAATTCCCGTCCAACGATAGGCTCCACTAGCCACTCGGCTATATTGATATGCAGTCATAAAATGGCCGTATTTATCCATATTGTTCCATTCACCCCAGTCATTAAAAAAATGAAAACCCGTCCGAGGTGTATCTCTGTACCAAAGAGTATTGAGCCCAACGACAGCAGTCGAATATGCACCTATAATGCTTCCGGTCAATAGCCAAAAACGATCCTGTCGGTATTGATCCGAAGTTTCAAAAAAACCTATGCTTTGCTGAGCACTAAGATTCCCCCACAAGATGATGATCGCCAAGATCAACAGGTATTTTTTGAATAGGTACATATATGACGAAGGTAAATAAAATCATTGCATGTTTTAGATTATTATATTGTAACCATCCATAGTCAAAGGGATGAACGAGCCCTTTTAATAATGGACGAATCAAGTATATTTTCACTCAAATAGATAGTGGTTATTTTTAATGTGTACTGTTATACAGGTGTATATATATTATGAATTATGCTAAAGTTTAGAATTTAGCCTAAATTACTTGGATGCCCCCACACTATCCCCCTCCATTCCAAAAAACTAATAAAAAGTTTTATTTAACTGCAATCCTACCTAGCACTCTTCGCAAACAAATCCCTTAGTATCATATACTTCCAAAAGACCAAAAAATAAGCGATTTAGACCAAAAATAAGATGATATAATAGTCGAGTTCCATTCGTTTTATATCTTAGCCTCGTGAGAATACTACGCATCTATCTTATAATATATAGTTACTTGCTGCTAAGTCCGCTTAGTGATATGCATGCACAGGATATCCAATACAGCAGACTAGATATGGTGCCCTTATATCTCAATGCTGCCCATACGGGTAACTACTTGGGCTCCTTGCGCATAGGCGGCATCCATCGCCAACAATGGAATACCAATACGATCAATGGATTTCAATCACCCCTGTTTTTTGTAGATGCTCCCATCATCAGAGGTTTTTCAGAACTAGATTGGTTTGGATTGGGTGCCATAGTTTTTAATGACCAAGCAGGAGCCATTCAGTTGAGTCAAAGCGGCTTCTTTGCCTCCATGGCATATCATAAAGCACTGAGTGAAGATCGATCCAGTGTCTTGAGTCTAGGGTATCAAATAGGATTTGCCGATAGGCAGATCAAAGCTCCTTCTAGTGCAATATTTCTAGACGAACTCGAACAATTTGGGATCATCTCAGAAGATCGGTCTCTACTCAATCTTGAAAAACAAACTTTTATAGATATGAATCTAGGCATTCGGTTTAAGTCGAGATGGACAGAATATATACATGGTACTATTGGCCTCCATCTTCGGCATATCAACCGCCCTAACCAAAGCCTTTTCCGCAATGGACAGGAAGCTGCCCAAATCCTATATATTTTCGATATCCAAGCTCAAATTGAGCTCAGCCCTATCATCCGTATCAGCCCTAAGATATATCATCTGCGCAACAAAACATCTCAAGCCACTACCCTACTGACCGACCTAAGCTACTTACTTCAAGGAAAGCAAGAACTGAACTTGATAGCCAGTCTGGGCAGCCGTTGGGGTGACTCCTTTTTAGTCGGTTTTGGAGGGGCTTGGAATCGATTTAAACTCATGATGAACTTCGATGTTATATACTCTCAGATCAATAATATTTCCGGGGCTAATGCCGTTGAACTCACAGCAAATTATATTTTTAGTCTAAAACGCAATAAAAAAAACAAACCGGTGATTTTTTGTCCACGATTTTAAGAGCTTATTATGAAGAATTTTGTCCTATTCTCTACAATAATGGTCTCTTTTTGGTGCCAATTACTACCCGCTCAACCCATCATTGAAGCTGATCTGGAGACCATCACTGAAATGGCCGAAGAGCACCTGCTCGCATCTGATTATTTTCAGGCGCTCAAGTACTATCAAAAGAGCTATCGACTCCACAATGACTGGCATACCGCCGAACAAATAGCCAATATTCAGATGAAACTTCGAGACTACCAGCAAGCTGTCCATTGGTATCGTATCGCTATGGAAGGGGATCATCTCAGCGCAAAACCCATACTTCGCTATCGTTATGCTCTTGCACTCAAAATGTCAGGAGCATATGAAGATGCCCGTCAAGCTTTTCTATTTTTCGAAAGCATCAACCAAGATCCGGCTTACGCCAAAATGACCAACATCCAACTAGAAGGAATCCAAAAAGCCCTTGACCAAACCGACGATCCCAGGGTCGAAATACTTGTTTTGGAAGAATCTGTCAATACAAAATTTACTGAGTCTTCTCCTTTTTTTATCGATGACCAATACTTTGTCTTTGGTTCTTTTGACACAGACTTGATCGAAGATTACGATCGATCGCCCAAGGAGTTATTGATGCAACTCTATATAACATCCCTAAATGACCTGAACACAGATAGGCAGCCATTCCAATCAATCCCCGGTCCCGACGGATGGCATAACAACTCCTACAGCATCACACCCGATGGTCAATATCAACTCTTTGGCTTTAGCCTGTTAAAAGGCAATACTATAGTCGACACCAAACACTATGTTCAAGAAAAGCTCTCCACGGGATGGTCAGAGCCTTACCTCATAGATCACCAATTTGATGACACAGCTATGCGCCATGTCCAAATCAGCTATTGGCAAGGAAAACCCACTTTGTTTTTTTCTATGGAAGATCCTGACCACATTAGCAAGATGGATATATACTATTGTTATTACATCGGACAGGGAAAAATCAGCTACCCTACTCGCCTATCCAATAATATTAATAGCCCGCAAGATGATATCACACCATTCTTTTACAAAAATAGGCTCTACTTTAGTTCTGACGGACATCCGAGCTATGGTGGCTTAGATATCTATGTATCCAGTTGGGACGGAAAAGATTGGTCAGCGGCATATCATCTCGGAAAAAAAATCAACTCTTCTGCTGATGACTTCTCATATGTCACAAATCGCGACGGTTCTGTAGCACTACTGGTATCCAATCGACCCGGTGGCCCATCATTGAGAAATCCAACATGTTGTGACAATCTTTTTATGGTCAAATACAAAGAAATCCAAAAACCATCTGTAGATCCACAATCTGAACAAACGGCACAAAATACCTCACCGGAGACTCAAGCCCCCCCTCCGACAAATGATTTGGGCATAGACCTCAACGAGCCCATTTTATTGCCTAATATACAATTTGAAAAAGGCACGACGAACTACAGCAAAAATGCCAAAACAGACCTTGATCTGCTATATAATGTCTTGATCGAGTACCCTGATTGGATTATTGAACTATCGGCTCACTCGGATGCAGTAGGTGATGATGATCAGAACCTCAAAACCACGCAAGAGCAAGCAGACAAGATGCAAAAATACCTCGTGGATCGAGGTATCGCTACTAGGCGGATCATAGCAAGAGGCTATGGAGAACAATATATCTTAAACCAATGTGTCAATGATGTGCTCTGTTCTGAGGAAGATCATAGTTACAATCGTCGTGTAGAGTTCAAATGGATAGGACTACTGTCCAATGAGCAGGAGAGTACCAAAACTGCCAAGGATAGTCTCCCGATCATGATTTTTGACAAAAAGCTCTATGACCTAGGTACAATCAAAGAAGGTGAAACGAAGTCGGCCATTCTTGGATTTACCAATACCGGCAATGCGGATTTGGTCATCGAATTAGCGACAGCCTGTACCTGCACTGAACTAGACTGGCCTGCATTGCCCATAAAGCCCGGTGCACGCGGAGAGATCAAGATCACCTATGACAGTAAGGGCAAAAAAGGTCTTCAAGAAGTAACTGTTGATGTCCTAGCTAATACCGACCCCATCGTAGTAGAGGCTTTTTTCAAAATAATGGTTAAGCCCAAATAAGGATGGATGTCCTGCTATCATGTATAGAGGATGGCCAATCACTATCTGAATGGATCGTATTCTTGACCGGATTGATCTATGTATATCTGGCAGCTCGCAACAATCCTTGGTGCTGGGTTTGGGGGATCATCAGTTGTGCTTTGCTGGCATATATCTCTTTGACTCAATATCTTCTCTACGCAGATGCCGTACTTCAAATGATCTATGTCATGATGGGGATTTGGGGGCTCATTCGGTGGAAAAGCGGGACAAAAGATCTGAATCGACCCATCCGATCCTTAAGTCTTTATGCGCATATATATATAGGAATAGTCGCTATACCACTAGCTATATTTTCCGGATATATCCTGCATCAATATAGTGCTGCTTTTGCGGGTTTTGTCGACTCCATGACGACTATATTCGGAATCATCGCAACAGGAATGCTGATATACAAAATCAAAGAAAACTGGCTTTATTGGATCGTTATAGATTTAGTGATGGTCATACTCTATCTGCTTCGCGGAGGATGTCTCGCAGCACTGCTCTATTTGGTATTTGCCGGTATGGCCATCTATGGCTGGAAGAGTTGGTCCAAAATATCCGATCAAGCTCTATAAAATCATATCCTTGCCAAATCACTTTTGCATACATCTATCTAATACAGAAGTAGATGATGAACTAGCTAGAATATTTAGAGATTATAACTAAAAAATCCCCTTATCTTTGCGATCTCTAAAAAAGAATGGTTTTATGAACATCTCCTACAATTGGTTAAAGAGTTTATTGGACTTTGACTTGACTCCGGAGCAGCTCAGTGAGTTACTTACGGATATCGGACTGGAAGTATCCAAGCTATCTGTGTTTGAAAGTATAAAAGGAGGACTCCGAGATATAGTAGTAGGAGAAGTAGTAGAATGTGGGAAGCATCCAAATGCTGATAGACTTTCGATCACCAGAGTAAATCTCGGAGATGAGGAAGTGCCGATCGTCTGCGGTGCTCCTAATGTAGCCGTAGGACAAAAAGTACTGGTAGCCAAAGTAGGTGCTCGACTATATAGCGGTGAAGAATCTTTTGTGATCAATAAAACCAAAATACGAGGTGAAGTATCCGAAGGGATGATTTGTGCAGAAGATGAACTAGGATTGGGAGATGACCATGAAGGTATTATGGTCTTGCCAAAAGAGTATCGCGTTGGAGCAGATGCAAGCGAGTACTTTGCTATTCGTCATGATTACATCTATGACATCGACCTAACTCCAAATCGATCCGATGCTACATCACACATTGGGGTAGCACGTGATCTATTAGCTGCTCTACGAGTACGCAAGGGTATCAATGAGCTCAACTTACTACTGCCTGAGCCCACTCCCAGTATTCCTCAGACTGAACCGAATATCAAGGTCATCGTGGAAGAGTCGGAAGCTTGCCCTCGATTCAGCGCTTTGTTATTGGATAATATACAAGTCAAACCTTCGCCGGACTGGATACAGCTGCAGTTAAAGTCCATTGGCGTCAGACCGATCAATAACATTGTGGATATCACTAATTATGTATTGCACGAATATGGTCAACCGCTTCATGCCTATGATGCAGATAAGATAAGTACCGGACAAGTTATTGTTAAATATTTGCCGGAAGGTACTGAATTTAGAACACTGGATGATCGCATCATACAACTCCATGATGCAGACTTGATGATTTGTGACGGAGAGCACAAGCCTATGTGTATGGCAGGTATCTTCGGTGGATTGGATTCGGGAGTGACTAACTCTACGAAGCGTATCTTCTTAGAATCAGCCCATTTTGATGCCAAAACTATACGTAAGAGCAGCACTAAATATCAACTGAGAACTGATGCTGCCAAAATTTTTGAAAAGGGAGCAGATCCTACTCAAACGGTAGACGCATTGCTACGGGCTGCGGAGCTTATATGCCTCTATGCCGATGCTCAGATCAGTTCGTCTGTCATAGATGTCATCGCAAAAGAAATCCAACCGGCAGAAATCGAATTGGATAGATCCGTACTGAATCGCTTAAGCGGATACGCATTTGAACATGACCAATTGATCGAAATCTTCAATGCAATGGATATGAAAGTCCTAGCACAAAATGAAGATCTCTATCGCGTACAGGTCCCCGGCAATAAAGCCGATGTCACGCGCCCGGCAGACCTGATCGAAGAGATTCTCCGCATCTATGGATATAATCAGATACCTGAAAGTAGCAAAATAAACTACAGCCTTCAAGAAAATGAGCTGAATAATTTTTTTGGTCTAAAAGAAAAAGTAGCCCAATGTATGAGCGGTATGGGTTTTTTGGAAATGATGGGCTTGTCTCTCATAGAACACAAGAGTGCCTTTGAACTGCTGGATATTAAGGATGATCAACTCGTGCGCATCCATAATACCTCTAATATCAATCTAGACATCATGCGCCCTTCCTTGATCTTATCAACTCTAGATACGATCGCCTATAATATAGCAAGGCAGCAACGAGATCTTCAGCTTTTTGAAATCGGGATCGAATATCAAAAATCCGGTGATGCCTATGAAGAACATAATGTCTTATCTATAGTAAGTACAGGCAAGCGTACTGAAGTGAACTGGCTCAATAAAAAGCCCGGCAAAGTAGATTACTACGATATCAAGTCGGCTGTCGATACTTTTCTAGCGCATTTTGGGATATCCAATGTAGAAATAGACAAAGAGCAGATAGCCGGGTTTGCCTATAATGCACGATACCTGGTAGGCAGTGCGTCAGTAGCTTATTTTGGACAACTGTCCAAATCTTTATGCAATGTATTTGAGATAGACCAAGAAGTATATTATGCCGCTATAGACCTCGATGTACTGAGTAATAAAACCGGCCAACCGATATATCTCCAACCGATCAGCAGATATCCTGCAGTCTATCGAGACCTCGCTATCAAAGTGGATACGGAAGTGGACTTTGCTGAAGTCAAAACGATTATTCGACGCGAGGCAAAAAACAAATTGAGTTCCATGTCCCTATTTGATGTCTATCAGGATGAAGCCTTGCGAGCAACCGGAAAAAAATCTATGGCGATTAGTCTAGAATTTACCAACCAACACAAGACTTTTAATGATCGCGAAATTGACCAGATAATGCACCGTATCTTAAAATCCTTGCGCGGTACATTGGGTGCAGAACAGCGATAAGTGGAGTTATCTATAAGGCAAAAACGGATAGTCGAACTTCTCATCTTGACGATGCGGTGCCTGGAATATTGCATATAGAAGCTGCAGCTATTTTATGGATTAGGTGTTTTTTATTATTTTCTTTTAAATGGGGGAAATACCAACTCTCTTCTCAGAATTTCTTCGCCTTGACTATCTTTAAATATGACGGTGAGTTTTCTATTTCGGAAAGCTCCTTGTACTTCGAGAACTGCATAATTATTGATCCCGATCATAGTCCCATCCATACGCAATGTATTTGATTCATTTTTGTGGTCATAGGTTTTGGATGTAAGTGCAGAAGAAGTCACATCATAAAATACATTGCCCTTTTTGGTCTCTAATTTGGTAATTTCGGAAGAATGTCGATCTCCGGTCAAAAAAACAACTCCGTGTATATTGTATTGATCAAGCAGATATAAAATTCTTTCTTTTTCTTTTTCGTAGTTGGCATAATTTTCATAGATCTTTGCATCACTCAAAAACTGCCCACCGATACAGATAAATTTGTATTGGGCCTTACTATAGCGAAGTGCATCGATCAGCCATTGGATCTGTGCATCTCCTAATATCTGCTCTTCAAAACCGGTCTTGCTGCGATGGTATCGATTATCCAGTAAAAAGAACTGGCAGTCCGACCAAAAGAAAGTACCGGTAATCCCGCCTTTGCCTGTGAGATCGTAATTGGGATTAGCCCAAAAGTCTTTGAACGCTTGCTCTGTTATTTTTTTGCCCCAAAAACTGCGATCGGAATCATTAGGCCCGTAATCGTGATCATCCCAGATAGCATAATGGTGCATGGATCCCAGCAAGGGTTGTAAGGCTTGAAGCGAACGCATGTGCGTATATCGATGGTAGATACCTGTCCTACTGTTCCAGTCCACCTCTCTGAGATAAATATTGTCTCCAAGCCACATCATAAAGTCTGCTTGCTCTCGCCCAATCGCATCCAAAATCTCAAAATGCGATCCATAAGGCTTGCCCGGACGATCATACTCCGGTTCATTGATATAAAAACAGCTCCCCGCTATAAACTTAAAGTCCGGAGGATCTGTTCGGTATTGCCATAGGGTCTGTGACTGAAATCTCAGCGGATAAGGCCGCTGAACTTCTTGATCATTGATAAACAAACGGTAGCCGTATTTATGCCCGGGTTCTAACTGGTCTGCGATCAAGTGCACCGAGTAAGCCTCCTCTTTTAGTGTCATATATTCTTCGGTCGTCATCACGGTTTTGGGATCATCTATTGTCCAATATTCTATACGGACATGGGCGTGTTCTTTAGTTTGGACCCAGAGGGCTACTTCTTTCATAGTACTATATCCCACCATAGGTCCTGCAGCGAGAAGTTCTGCTTGTGCCTTGAGGGAGACTAAACTTATGAATAAAAAAAAGTGCGTTAGGAAGTATTTCATAATAAAAATGATTTTAGAATATATTAAAATCCGGTCTACAGGTGTAGTACACGACAACGAAGGTAACAAATCCATCTCAAAAAGAAATAGGATGCTCTTGTTCTATACCGGAGTTAGAGTACATCCTCAGAGTATCAAGCCCGAATCAGTGGCTTAAGGAGCTGAAGCTTATCAAAGACAATTTGATCTGTAACTTTCGGTATTTTTTGCTGCGTGAGGGATAGTAAGGGTGCGAGGTACGAGCAGTCTGAGCGAAGGAGGTACGACGAAGCGAGGACGGGAGCCTCCGGCGTACCCCTGCATAGCCCGACCCGAGGGACGAGGGGCACGCCCAAAGAAACAGATAGGCTAGTGGGGTACGATATGGTATTGTATAAGAGTACTTGGCGTTCTATTTTTGCAACAATATCAAAGAAATACAGTTATACAAGTTACTTTGCAGCAATAATTATTTTTGAGAAAAATATGAAGACACTAAGAATACTGGTAGGCATTTGGTTCATCTTGGGTTGTGTTGGTGCTAAGCCATTATCTGCTCAAAACTCCAAATTAGCCCAAGAATACTACAACAATGGCGAATACGAAAAAGCCGCTGCCATCTACAAAGCACTCTACCAAAAGCAGCGCCACAATCCGTATTACTTTGACCGCTATATCGCCAGTCTGATGGAGATGGAGGCGTATGACGAAAGCATCAAGATGATAGAAAAGGCGCTAAAAACCAATAAAAATAATGTACTATACGTGCAACTCGCTCAAGTCTATGAGCGGCAAGGGTTGATAGACAAAGCGGAACAAATGTATGAGCGTGCTATCAAAGAACTTCCGGCAAATCCTAACCAAATCCAACGCTTGGGACTGGCTTTTAGGAACAAGAACCAACTCGAGTTTGCGATCAAGGTCTATGAAAAAGGGCGCCAACTACTCAAAGACCCTAAATTGTATAGTTTTCAGTTGGCAGATCTCTATAGGCGAGAGGGAGAAACGAGTAAAATGATTGAGGCATATCTCTATAGCCTGCTCGTATCACCCAATCGCAAAACCTCTGTACAGACTTACTTTCAAAAATACTTAGCAGAAGAAGAGTTGGATGAGCTGCAAATGCTGCTCTATGATTTTATCGAAAAATATCCCGAACAAACGGTATATCCGGAACTACTCCAATGGTATTTTGTGAGCAAAAAAGACTATCGAAATGCTTTTCGTCAAGCCAAAGCACTCGACGCACTAAAACAAGAAAACGGATCCCGAATCTTCAACCTCGCCCAAACCGCGATGAATCACAAAGACTATGATGCGGCTATCCAAGGATTTGAATATATCATCAATACCAAAGCCAAAAACTCCAGAATAACTCTAGACGCTCTTAGACAGTTTTTTAAATGCCGACAAATAAAAATTACCACTAAGCCCAATTATACTCAACAAGATCTGGAGTCCCTAGAGAATGATTATGACCGCTTTCTGAATACACCCCGAACCAATAAAGCCGAAATAGCCGGCTTGATCAAGCAATATGCAGATTTTTTGGCCAAGTATATCCATAATACGGACAAAGCTATCCAACTACTCAAAGAACTGATAGAGCTACCCGGTGTCCATCGATATATTCTGGCGGCAGCTAAACTAGACCTTGGAGATTACTACTTGATCCAAAACCAAATATGGGAAGCATCCCTACTCTACTCACAAGTAGATAAGGCATTCAGAGAAGAGCATCTCGGTCACGATGCTCGATTCAGAAATGCCAAACTCAGCTACTATAATGGAGATTTTGAATGGGCACAGACTCAGTTCGATGTGCTCAAATCATCGACTTCAAAACTGATCGCTAATGATGCTCTAGAACTATCGGTGTTTATCCAAGATAATTTAGGGCTCGATACGACCGATGTTCCGATGAAAATGTATGCCCAAGCAGAACTCCTAAGTTTTCAGAACAAATATGATGAGGCTTTTGCCAAATTGGAAGACTTATCACGTCAATTTCCCGATAACGGACTCTTAGATGATATCTACTATTTGGAAGCACAACTCTATGCCAAAATCCAAGATTATGACCATGCCATCGCTAAATACAAGATCGTAATAGACAAATATTCGGAGGATATCCGTGCC
>JAJRUR010000216.1 GCA_024277695.1 Bacteroidota bacterium
AGTTGTTTTCATTTTTTCAGAGCCCAATTTACAAATAGATATTTAAATGGATCTTATTTAATGGAGTTCTTTGAGTAGATCCTCAAAAAATTGTTCTACCAGTTTGCGCATTTTTTGATTAGACATATCAAAATCGTTAAAAAGAAGTGCAAAACTATAGCTTGGTTTGTTTTGCTCAAACACATATCCTGTATAGCAGATTACTCCGGACATGCTTCCGGATTTGGCATATATTTTTTTATTGGTAGTATTATTTTTCATCCAATGTTTTAAAGTTCCTTCTTTTCCGGCTTCTGCCAATGTATTTACAAAATGATCAAACCATTTCTTTTCTTGTATTTTGTATAAAATCTCTGTAAATGTCCCTGCACTGATAGCATTTCTTGGCGAAAGTCCGCTACCGTCATATAAGATGATTCCGTCATTTTTTAAACTCAATAGCCCAATAAAACGATCCAGTACATCTTGCGGGGTATTGAGGTGTAGCTGATTCATTAAGGAGGTCATGATGCCCTCGGCAAAGAGGTTGATACTTTTTTCGAGACAGAGTTGGAGTAGATCTTGTAAGAACGGAGATGGAATGCTGTGTATGCGTCTGGCAGTCGGAGGTATTTGTTTTATTTCATTATAATGATTGATCAGACTGATGTCACGTTGGGATAAATAGTCAGATAAGTATTGCGCAAAGAACAATTTTGGATCCGGAATAGAGCCTTGGACGCAGTACGATGTACTGCCTTTGGGTAGTGTTCCTCGTATTACGCGTTGGCCATTTGATGTGTAATAAATATAGCTTTGATCACCAGTTCCTTGTGATGCTATACGTAGTTCATTACTGATGGATAATTGCGGTATGGTCGGTTTGATATGGATCATCTTAGGTTTAGTACCTATGGGATTTTTTGTATCAAAACAGAGCGAATAGCTATTGTCGAGTATATTAAAATCTTGTACACCGCCTGCATAATAATTGGCTACATCCTGCCATAGCCAAGTGTCATTGATCGCCGGACGATCGGGATGGCTACTATAGAAGGACAGATGTTCGATGCAGTTGATATTGTTTTTTTTCAGTTCTTTATAGATGGACTGACAGAAGTCGTTTATTGATAGCTCGAATTCTTTTGAGCAGAAGCTGGGATCGCCGTCAGCAGCAATGAGGAGTGCACCCTCCAGGGTTCCTGAATCATCAACATTACCTTGGAGTAAGATGTCTGTATTGTATCTAAAAGTATCAGCTAGAAACTCTAGAGCCATCATAGCCGTAAGTGTCTTCACTGTAGAAGCGGGTATAAGATTGAGTTGAGGATTGTGTTCTAGAATGATTTGTCCCTTGTGGTCACGTACGGAGATACTGATACCGGCATGCTGCAGTGCGGATATCTGGAGGACTTGCTTGAGGCTGTTTTGTTGTGCCATTGCTGTGCACGACAAAAAGAGGATGAAAATACTATGGTTCAATTTGTTCATAATCATAACCTATATGAAATAATGCATCTCCCTGATTGACTACAGGGCTATTGGTATGGCCGATGATGAGTCCATCACGTTTGGCGGTGATGACAGATTTTGTTTTGGTAAAGGGGGAGCATATTTCGCCGATGGGTTCTCCTTTGATGATGGGCTGACCTGAGCGTTTTCGCGAAGAGAAAATACCCGAATGACTTGCTCTAGTCCATCTACTTTTTTTGATATCAAAGACGGGGTAGGGGATTGGGGGATTTTCTTCTATCATGCCTAGATTAAAGAAGCATCTTTTGAGTCCATTGAGTCCGATTTCGATGCTGAGGCCATCCAATCTGAGGGATTCGCCTGCTTCGTATACGATGATCGGGATACTTAGATCCCTTGCCGTTCTTCTGAGAGATTTGGGGATCATAGCTTTTTCTAATAGGAATGGAGGTGCAAAAGCTTTGGCTAGTTTGTAGGAGCCTTGGTCATTTTTTGTATATCGAATTTGAGGAAAATTGTATCTGCTGGCTCCACCGGTATGGAAGTCCAGACCAAAATCTACTACAGGGAGTACTCTTTTGGTGAGGGTTTTGGCAACACGAGCAGCGAGAGAGCCTCTGGAATTGCCCGGGAAACTACGATTGACATCTTTACCGTCCGGCACTTCTCTAGAAAAGTTGATAAACCCATAGATATTGAGTATTGGGATGGCGATGATACTACCAACCTGGATATGCTCAAATAGGTCATCAGCGATGGCACGTCGGACGATTTCGACCCCATTGATTTCATCACCGTGTACGCCTGCTAGTACGAGGATGGTAGGGCCATCCAGTAAGGATCTGAAAACATGTAAATGGAGATAGATACGATTGCCGGAAGGGAGTTTGCCTACACTGAGTTTGATGATGGTGTTTTCACCGGGTTCTATGTGTTGATTATTGATAACGAGATCTCTCATAACATCTAGTATAGTTTATTTTCGTGCATTTCGTTCGACATATTGGATTATTCTTGAGGCGATATCGATTTGGGTAGTTCCTTCAATACCTTCAAGACCCGGGCTTGGGTTGACCTCTAATATTAGTGGTCCGTGTTTGGATCGGAGGATATCGACACCTGCGACACCTAGTTTTAGTATTCTTGCGGATTCGAGGGCGATTCTGATTTCTTCATTGGATAGTTGTTCTGTTGTAGAGCTGGCACCACGATGGAGATTGGATCTAAATTCGCCTTGAGCAGCTTGTCTTTTCATAGAAGCGACTACTTTGCCATCGACTACAAAAACGCGAATATCAGCTCCATCAGCTTCTGAGATAAACTCTTGAATCATCATTTTTTGTCGGAGTTTTGTATAGGACTCAAACATGGCATTCGCTTGATTTTTGTTAAAGGCTTGTAAGACCCCGAGGCCGTGGGTGCTATTAAGCATTTTTAGGATGACGGGATACTCTCCAATCCACTTGAGTATTGGGTCGAGGGAAGCGATATTGCGACAGATTGCTGAGCGGGGTATGGGTATTCCATGTGCAGACAAGATTTGGAGGCAAGTTAGTTTGTCTCTAGAGAGGAGCAGTGCCTCGGACTTGAGACAAGTAAAGACTTGATTGAGCTCAAAGTGTCTGATAATAGAAGCTCCAGAATGGGTAGCTGAGGCTCCGATTCTAGGGATGATGGCATCAATATTTTTTAGGACTTCTCCTAGATAGAAGATGCGTGTTTGGCCACCGAGGATGATATCGCAAGAAGCGTGATCTACGACTTTCATAAAGTGTCCTCTGCGTCTGCCTGCTATGACGATGCTTTGGGTCGAATATAGGTTGGGGTTTCGGGAGAGTACTACGATTTTCATTATATAGATCTTAAAAACTTCGCCTAAATTATAATAATGTTTGACTATATTAGGCTGCATGAGCCAAATTATCACAAATGATCGTCGTACGATCACCGGATGGGCCTTTTTTGATTGGGCAAATTCGGCTTATGCGCTGGTCATTACAGCGGCGATTTTTCCCGCATACTTTGTCCAGATTACGGACGATATCATTCACGTAGGAGGGTATCAAGTGACGAACAGTGGACTATATGCTTTTTGCGTTACGATTTCGTATATCATTATATTGTTACTCACACCCATACTATCGGGTATTGCGGACTATACAGGAAGGCGTAAATTTTTTCTGCGTTTTTTTACGCTTTTGGGCTCTATAGCTTGTATGTCACTATTCTTTTTTAAGGGGATGTCCACGATATGGATAGGAGTGATTGGCTTTATTTTGGCTACGATAGGGTTTTCGGGGGGATTGGTTTTTTATAATTCATATCTGCCACAGATTGCTACTGAAGACCAGTACGATCGGGTAAGTGCGAAGGGCTTTGCTTTTGGATATATCGGGAGTGTACTGTTATTGATCGTCAACTTGGTCATCATTAAAAATCCAAGCTATATTGGTCTGGATAATCTGGCTAATGGGGATTCGGGTTGGTTGTTTGGTACAGATCCTACTATATTAGCTACTACGCTGGCCTTTTTGATGGTGGGTGTATGGTGGATTGTTTTTGCGCAAATTACTTTTCGTCGGATGCCGGATGATGTATTAATTCCATTTGAGCAAGGCGTTGTTTCCAAAGGATTGGATGAACTTAGGAGTGTTTGGCAGGTGATGAAGCCTCAAAAGAACATAAAACGTTTTTTATTATCCTACTTTTTTTATTCGGCAGGAGTCAATACAGTGTTATATCTCGCGGCTACTTTTGCAGAGAAAGAATTGTCCTTTGCGACGACTGATTTGATCTTATTGATCTTGATCCTTCAGATTGTTGCGATCGGTGGGGCATATCTATTTGCTTATGTATCCCGAATACGAGGAAATAAACTCTCGCTGATGGTCATGTTGGTGATCTGGATTATTATTTGTGTGGTTTCTTACTTTGTGTATGACAAATTGAGTTTTTACCTGATTGCCGGATTAGTAGGCTTGGTGATGGGTGGTATCCAGGCTTTGTCTCGTTCAAGTTATTCTAAGTTGATAAGGTCAGATACAGAAGACCTGGCGTCTTATTACAGTTTTTATGATGTGCTGCAGAAGCTAGCGATTGTATTTGGTACATTTTCGTTTGGTTTGGTCGAGCAAATAGCCGGAGGGATGCGCCAGAGTATATTGCTATTGGCGGTGTTTTTCATAATAGGTATGCTGATTTTGATTGGAGTGCGGATAGACGGTGACGAGAGGGAGACCTTCGCTACATAAATTATATTAGGCACTGAGATAGTAAAACTTTCGTTTAAAAAGTAGGTTTTAAATTTAATCTTATTATATATATATTATTGGTAAGAAGGTCTTTATGTATAATATAAATATATAACGCCAGGGTATATCGTCGATCTAAATTGGAGTAGTCCGACAAAGCTCCAAAAATCTAAAACTTAGATAAGCACCAGGAAGTGAGAGAATTATGTATAATAAAAAGGAGTAACGCCAGGGTATATCGTCGATGTAATTTGAAGCATCCCGCAAAGCTCCAAAAATCCAAAATTTAGGTAAGTATTAGGGAATGAGAGAATTATGTATTAATAGTATATATAACGCCAGGGTATATCGTCGATGTAATTTGAAGCATCCCGCAAAGCTTCAAAAATCCAAAATTTAGGTAAGTATTAGAAAATGAGAGATTTATGTATGATAAAAATATATGACGCCAGGGTATATCGTCGATCTAATTTGAAGCATCCCACAAGCTCCAAAAATCTAAAATCCGAATAAGTACCAGGAAGTGAGAGAATTATGTATTAATAGTATATATAACGCCAGGGTATATCGTCGATGTAATTTGAAGCATCCCGCA
>JAJRUR010000217.1 GCA_024277695.1 Bacteroidota bacterium
AAATCCTGATATCCAAGCCCTAGATGCCCAATGAGCCGCCACATACTCACTTTGATGCTGGTCAGCACTATTTATGATATAGGCTTCAACTCCAAATTGGTCCATTTTTTGCTGTAAGGCACTTAATCTTTGATTTATATTCATAATTATCTATATTTTAATTAATTTTATATTAAAAAATTATGTAATATGAAATATCTTACTACATTTGTCTTTATAAAACTAAAATATTTTTAACTTTTTATCTTATTGCCTTGTTTAAAAAGTAGTTCTAGATAAAAGACAATAAAGATAAAGACTTTTACGACTTAAAAAAATAGAGGAATGCTGAAACAAAATTTATCCCAAAAAATGATTCAGAAGTTGTCTCCACAACAGATTCAACTTATGAAACTACTACAAATTCCGACTACCTCCCTAGAGCAACGTATCAAAGAAGAACTCGAGTCCAATCCGGCTCTAGAAGAAGGTAACCCTTCGGAGGAAGTAGAAGAACTTAATGAAGACAGAGAACCTATAGAAGACGAGTACCGAGAAGAAGAAACCTTTGAGCTCAATGATTATCTCGAAGAATACATCGACGATGACCCTATCATCTATAGCAAATATACCAACAACAACCCTGCCCTCGAAGATCAAGACAGAGAGCGCCCCATGTTTGTAGAGCAGTCATATCACGAATATTTACTCTCTCAGCTACATATGAAAAAAGGCCTGAGTGATCGTCAAAAGCTCATCGCAACACAGATCATCGGTAGCATAGACCAAGACGGTTATCTGAGGCGCGCACCAAGTGCCATCGTTGATGATCTCCTTTTTGCCCAAAATCTTGAACTCACCGAAGAGGAAGTGCTGCAAGTACTAGAATTGGTACAACAGTTTGACCCTATAGGTACAGGAGCTCGCAACCTTCAAGAGTGCCTTGACTTACAACTCGATTACAAGAAAAAAGCCTTAGAGCAAGAAGGAAAAACCATATCTTCACATCTGCACATAGCCCGCCTAATCATAAAAGATCACTTTGAGCATTTTTCAAAAAAGCACTACAACAAGCTGCTCAGTATCCTCAATCTCAGTGAAGAAAATTTGAGAAATGCTTTGGACGAAATCCTCAAACTCAACCCCAAACCCGCTAGTAGTTTTCGATATGGCAGCCAGGACAACACCGTATATATCATACCCGACTTCATCATTACCAACCAAGACGGAGAGCTCCACCTGACACTCAACACCCGCAATGCCCCTGACTTAAGAGTCAATGATCACTATCAGGAGATGCTAGGCTCTTATCGCCGTCGAAAAGAAAAAAAACTCACCACCAAAACCGAAACAGAGGCTATTCGATTTATCAAGCAAAAAATAGATTCGGCAAAATGGTTTATCGATGCCATCAAACAAAGACAAGATACTATGTACAGGACGATGTACGCTATCCTGCAATACCAATACGAATATTTCCTCACCGGTGATGAAAAAAATATCCGCCCGATGATCCTCAAAGATATAGCAGAACTCACCAATCGAGATCTCTCTACCATCAGTAGAGTGGCGAATAGCAAATACGTGCAAACAGAATTTGGCACCAAATGCTTAAAAGAATTTTTTTCCGAATCTATGCTTATGGAAGACGGGTCTGAAGTCTCTACACTTGAAGTAAAAAAATATTGACAGATATCATCCGTCAAGAAGATAAGAAAAAGCCCTATTCGGACGAAAAACTAAAACTACTACTCAAAGAAAAAGGCTATTCGATAGCTCGGCGTACTGTCGCCAAATATCGCGAACAACTCGGCATTCCGGTCGCCCGATTGCGTAGAGAATTCTGAGCACTTGATCCGTAATCCTGCACTTCTGTAAAATTGATTTTTGTAATTCCTTATGAATCTGTACTTTTGAGCTTTTTAAAATCAATAGAACTATGTCACATATAGAAAATAAAGGTACTAAGGGTTGGGTGTTCTTGGGGATTGTATTGTTTTTTTTGGGTTTCATCATACTTTGGTGGTATGTCTTATCTCAAAATATGAATGGACTCCCTACCCCATAAATCATTTTGCTTTCGCTAAAGCACAGACCATTTTTATACCCTATACTGTCTCAAGGCGCGTCTTGAAGGATGTACAAACCCTTGACCTATGCGTCAGGTGGCAAGAAAACTTTTCTAATAATTTACAAAAAAAATATATACTATGAATACTGAATTTCTAAAAAATTTGGGGCTGGATCGACACAATGCAGGCACTTCTACAGGGATGGAATGGAGTGCGTCCAAAAGACGCATCGAGTCGTATTCGCCCGTAGATGGCAAGCTCATCGGTACTTCCAGTGTCACTTCCAAAGCAGAATACGAACAGGTCATCAAAACCGCCCAAGCTGCATTTTTGGAGTGGCGATTGGTACCGGCACCCAAACGCGGAGAGATCATCCGTCAGTATGGTGATGTGCTACGCATAAATAAAAAGTCCTTAGGTCAGCTCGTCTCATATGAGATGGGTAAGTCTTTTCAAGAAGGTCTTGGTGAGGTACAGGAGATGATCGATATTTGTGATTTTGCAGTAGGTCTGTCGCGCCAGCTTTACGGTCTGACGATGCACTCCGAGCGCCCGGGACATCGGATGTACGAACAATGGCACCCTCTGGGGATCGTCGGAGTGATTTCTGCTTTTAATTTTCCCGTAGCCGTCTGGTCATGGAACGCAATGATAGCACTTGTATGCGGAAATGTTTGCGTTTGGAAAGCCAGCGAAAAAGTGCCTCTTTGTGCTATTGCTTGTCAAAAATTATTCCAAAAAGTCATCAAAAAGAACAAACTCCCTGAAGGTATCAGCAATATCATCAACGGAGATTATCGCATCGGTCAGCTGATGACTCGCGATCGCAGAGTAGCACTCATCTCCGCTACCGGAAGTACCCGAATGGGTAAAGCCGTAGGAATGGATGTCGCTCAGCGCTTAGGAAAATCCTTGCTCGAACTCGGAGGCAATAATGCCATCATCGTGACACCATCCGCCGATCTAAAAATCGTACTGACAGGAGCCATTTTTGGAGCAGTAGGTACAGCAGGTCAGCGATGTACTTCTACTCGCAGACTTATCGTCCACGAATCGATTTATGACCAAGTCAGAGATGCTTTGGCGCAAGCTTATAGCCAACTAAAAATCGGCAACCCATTGGATGCCCAAAATCACCTGGGCCCCCTCATCGACAAACAAGCAGTCAAAATGTATCTCCAAGCACTCAAAGAAATCAAAAAACAAAAAGGCAGCATGCTGGTCGAGGGAGGAGTGCTATCCGGTGCAGCATATAAGTCAGGCTGTTATGTCCTACCGGCAATCGCCGAGGTAAGCCCAAAAATGAGCATCGTCAAAACAGAAACCTTTGCCCCGATTCTTTACTTGATGAAATACAAAACACTCGATGAGGCGATTGCCATCCAAAATGATGTGCCGCAAGGACTTTCCTCAGCCATTATGACCAATGAACTCAGAGAGGCTGAACAGTTCTTATCTTGCTCAGGGTCAGACTGCGGTATAGCCAATGTCAATATCGGCACAAGCGGTGCAGAAATCGGTGGAGCTTTCGGTGGTGAAAAAGAAACAGGAGGTGGGCGCGAAAGTGGCTCCGATAGTTGGAAAGCATATATGCGACGACAAACCAATACAATCAACTATAGCAAAGAACTTCCACTGGCTCAAGGAATAAAATTTGATATTTAAAAATACATAATTATTAATGAATCTATGGAACAAGCAGATTTTTTGACAAAAAAACTATCGGATTACGGAGAAGCACTTTTTGATTTTTTGCCTAATTTGATCGGGGCGTTACTCGTATTGTGGATTGGTCTTAAAGTGATCAAGAAACTTCATCAAATCATTCAGCGTCTCTTGGACAAAGTAAATATGAGTCAGGCCCTAAAGCCTTTTTTGCTCTCCCTGCTCGACGTGTCGCTCAAGATCTTCTTATTCTTGACTGTAGCAGGTATTATTGGTTTCAATACATCTAGCTTGATGGCTCTCGTCGCAGCCATGGGCTTTGCCGTAGGTATGGCACTACAGGGCAGTCTCGGAAACTTTGCCGCCGGAGTCATGTTACTCATCTTCAAGCCTTATAAAGTAGGGGACGTCATAGAAGTAGATGGCTATCAAGGAAAAGTAACCGAAATACAAATTTTTAATACCCTACTCACAACCCCTGACGGGCGCAATGTGATCGTCCCCAACTCCAAAGCTTCCGGTGATACTATCGTCAACCATAGTTCAGACGGTAGTATTCGTGTAGATGTATTTACCTATATGCCCTATGAAGAGGATTTCGAAAAAATAGAAAAACTACTTAAAAATGCCTTGGCCGACCATCCCAAAATCCTCCATGACCTAAAAACAGCTGTTGATATCGAATCTTATGAAAGCCATAGTATCAAACTGGGCATCTTTGTTTATTGTCATCCGGACGATTATTGGCCGGTTTATTATGATATCAATCGCATCATCAAAAAGACCTTTGGTGCACATGGTATAAAAGTAGCATACTCTGAAGGTGTCGAGCTAGGAACAATCGGCAAAAGCTAACCCATAAGCCTATATAATTGTATGTAATGAACATATTTTACAGGTCGCCCCGCCGGGGCTGCTTTAGTTGCATGCATCTATTTTGTCATCTGCTCCGGAGGAGCAAACGGTTTGTAGTAGCATCATAGGTACAAATATTGTTGTAGCGCCGTAGGTGCGACCTGTTCACCGCTTCTATTAAGCTATCCACTCAAATAATTATTTTACAGTACAATCCATAAGCTATTTTTGAGCAAGTGGATTTATTTAAGCTCAATCCATAGATTTTGACTACCGAAGCTTGTGTAATTATAGTTAAGCTATATCCTACTGGACAAATATTTGGGAACTCAGACTCAGCGGTGCATTTTTCGTAAAAAAGAAAGAGTACTGCTCTGAGGAGCAATACTCTTTTTTTGCAAAGTGTTTGAGGTCGGGAGCGGATTCGAACCGCCGTACATGGTTTTGCAGACCACTGCCTAGCCACTCGGCCACCCGACCATTGAGGCGGCAAATATAACTACAAAACAGACACTTGTATTGTTTTTGGTGCGAATATTTATTGCAAGTATTTTAGAAACACAAGAAGTGCACCGGTCAGATCCTCATCATCTCATCAAGGTCACATCACCCTTGACGAGTTTTGATGATCCATCCAAGGCGATCAGACGAGCCACAAATGTGTACACACCCACTTCTGCCGGAGTACCGAGATAATATCCGTCCCAACCCTCAGACGGCACATTGGGTTTTGAATTTTTCGAGTTGAATACGAGATCTCCCCATCGGTTAAAAATAACAAAATCCGTAATCGCCTCGATAGATTTGTTGCTTTGGATGTAAAAGTAATCATTCGTCCCGTCATTATTGGGCGTAAAAACATTGGGTATGTAGTACTTTAGGTTGCGATCGATTCGGACACGCATCTGATCCATGTACACACAGCCTCTAGTATCTATGAGCTCAACGGCAATTGTCATTTCTTGATTTGGTGTATCCAGATAATCCTTGCAATTGCAATTGTCCGGAGTCCATATTATTTGCCGGATGGAACTATCCGGAATATTAGTAAAAAGCGAGATGCGTAGCTCATCTCCCAATTGGATAATTTGGTCTGGTCCTATATCGATCATATAGTTGTCCGGATCTGAGACATCAAAAGTTTCCATCCATTGACAGCCATTGGCATCTTCAATGACAAACCGGTATGTACTTTGGCTCAGTGGACCTATGTCCCCAATAGATAAATATTCGATCCCATTGAGTAGATATTTGTATGGACCAACACCACCTGTCAATGATAAAATTTCTATTCGGGCTTCTTGACCGGTAGAGCAGTCCGGTGTAGAGATTTGGATAGCAGCAAGGAGCTGAGGAGCTTCATTGAGTGTGATTTGGCTACTATCTACGCAACCTTTAGCGTCTGTGACGATTACTTGATAGGTTCCGGCGGTAAGATTGCTTTGCGTCATTCCTGTGCCGTTATTGGACCATTGGATATTGTAAGGAGCTGTCCCCGGAGATAGTATTTCCAACTCTATACCTCCCGTACCGGCTCCAAAACAATCAATGTCATATCCATTATAATTTGTAGTTGGGATCAAGTCGATATCTAGCAATGTGTTTTGTTGTATTTCGATCGAATAGCTTTTTTGAAGGCCAAGAGCACTGGTCAGTACAATAGTATATGTTCCGGCCGGCAAACGCGTGATGATGACCGAATCTCCCTTTGTAATGATATTGCCACTACCAGTACCGCCCGGACCCATCCAAGTATAGCTAAAAGGAGCTATTCCGATATCAGCTCGTATGACTATGTCGGACAGCGTATCACCACAGTCCGGAGGTATGGTATATGCTACAAATTCGATATTGCAAGAGTCTATTCCACTCCATATCGAGCGCGTCACTATAATGCTATCACATCCCGTTTGTCCGGTTATGCGCTGAACACTCAAGCCCGTATCTGCCACAGTACAAGTATAGCTTAGCGCAAAAGTAGTATCATACCCTACCCAATCTGTCTGCGTAATCGTAAGACTGTCACATCCAAATTGGTTTGTATCAAAAGTCGTATCTATAGCTACATCTCCAAGATCACAAGTCTGCGCTGTCAGATAAATCGTGTCTGCCAATCTAAACCCTGTAACAACTTTTTCTATACTGTCGCATTGCCATACATTCCGGTGGGTTATGAATACGACACCTGTGTCAGTTGCTTGGCAACTGTAACGTAGAGTAAGGCTCGTATCCGGAGTACCTACATAAATATTCCGGGTGATCGTGAGACTATCACATCCGCTGCTCGAAGTAGAATAGCTTGTATCCAGCTGGTTAATTATGGGACTACAGCTGTAAGAGTTTGTCCGCTCTATCACAATAGAACTCATAGTCAGTGTAGTATATACCACACTGTCACACTGAATTTGAGAGCGAAGATATTCGACATAGGTCCCGGCAGTTTTTCGATAAGACCCTGCTATAAATATGCTGTCACCCATACAGATGGACGTGTCTATAAAAGTCCTGATCGTATCAGAAATGATAATAGTAATACAGCTACTATCTGCACCGCAATGGTTTTTGGTCTCGATACAAACTCTGGCCATATTCAACGTATCAAAATCTACTTCAATAGTATCACCTCCTTGACCTTGGATTATCTGGCCACCATCAGGCATGCTCCATATAATCTGGACATCACTCGTATCGTTTCGATAATATTGGGCTGTCTGTGCGATACATAAACTTTGAGGTCCGGAGATAAGAGG
>JAJRUR010000218.1 GCA_024277695.1 Bacteroidota bacterium
ATTCATCACAGCCAAGCCAAAATAAATAGTGCCTGTGACGATGGATATAGCACCTATCAAAACAAATATTGGAGGTGCACCAAGTACAAATTCTGCCACGATTCCCAATGGCATCAATAAACCGCCAATAAGTGCCCAAGAAATAAAATTTGCTTTCTTCTTCGGAATATTGAGGTATATCAGTAGAAATCCAAAAACGATATTGAGCAGTGCAAATAAATTGCCATGAACATGTGCTAATCGCGCTTCAAAATGAACTCCCTTATTGGCATTTATGATCCACTCCTCTTTGCCGGGAGCAAAATCTCGCATGTAGATCAAGGCAAATCCATAAATCATAAATCCACCCATAACCAATAATCCTGTAGTGATGTTTCTTTTACCAAAATGCATAACTTAAACTGTTTTAGTGAATACTAACTAACTTATTGAACAAATGCAACTGCCCTTAAGACGGGCAGTTCATTCACTTTATTTATTTCGTCGTAAAATGTCGGAAATACTCCTTGAGATGATTCTCTAATTTCATGAGCGCTTCATCAGAATTTGATTTCTTTATTTCGTCTATGGATTCTAAAATTGGTACAAGCACGAGGTGCAATTGATCATGTGCCTCTCCTGTCATATTGCATTTACTTATTAATGTTGAAGTTTCTTTAGACATCGCTTTCGCAAGAGTGACGCGATCCGTATTTTTATTTTTGAGATACTCTGCCAGAAGATTATTTATGTTGGTCATCCCGATATGGGTTGCATCATTTGCTATCCATTTTTTTCCATTATCTAACCGAAGCCTTTCCTCTTGTCCCTCATTATGATGAATAGATGTAGTCTTGTCTTGGTCACTATGCGCATGATTTTTATTAGATTCTTTACAAGAGACTAATCCTAGGATTCCGAATGACAATAAGACAATAATTCGTTTCATTTTATTTATATTTTTTTTTAAATAATGATTTCTCCTTTTATGATGTATGTTTCAAGTCACTTCGTCAATAAAACTTTCAGAGTTTTCCATAAATCGGCTCTGATCTCATCCAAGTCTTGTGCAAAGTCTGTCAACCTCCAATGCAAAAGATTTAATCGCATACTACCCATCACCACAATAGCCAATTGGTCAGGATCTACAGACGAAACTATCGACCCATCTTTCTGACCAAACTCGATGATCGACTCGATAAGTATTTTCTTTTGCTTCATAATTTCAAGGACAGTTTTCGAAAGTACTTTATTATTTTGAAAACTCGTCTCGCTGAAGATGACCATGACGATCGCGGGATTCTTCTTAAAATGACCAAATTGAAACCGAATCAACTGGCCCAGTTTATCTATCCCCTTAGCACTACCGCTCACTATTGGAGCTAACTGCACTTGCATCACCCCTTTATAATAAAGGATTACGGATCTTAAGATCTCGTCTTTGCTCTTGAAATGGCGATACAAGGCAGGCTCCGAAAATTTCATGGCTTCAGCGAGGTTCTTGATCGTAAGCCCATGCACTCCATATGCCCCGATAAGATTTGATGCTGAACGTATTATATCTAACTGTCTGGGAGTATAATTCAAAATAAATTATTTTTAAATTCTCGACAAATTGTCAAAATAACGACACAAATATATAGCAAGTTAGCTAATACTAACTAACCATACGCAGTTTTAACATTATTTTAACATTCGCTAAGATCAAGGTCTAGCTTCCGAGTGTATTTGAGGCAGAAGAGCTTATTTTCAGAAATGTTGATTTCGACCCGACAGTTTATGGCTCTGACTTTGGCAGTACTGTTAGGAGCTTTAGGGTGATAGAACACCAAATCTACGACCAAAGCTTGAAAAGCAAACAGATTGTGAGCTAGAATCCTTATAATGCATATTTATGATAGTATTATCTACGAATAAGATATATTTGCTATTGAGATATCTCAGCTAATTGTGTACTAAAACATAATCATTACATGTCCAACTCCATGAAAAAAATAATTATTGCGTTCAGTCTATTCGTTTGGTGGAGTTATCCGCTCATTTCCCAAACGAGGACTATTCCTACCGACACAATCGTCATTACACAGCACAAAGCTCATATAGGTGGTACTACTTTTGGATATACTGCACGCACCGGAACGCAACCCGTCTGGGACAAAGCCGGTAAGCCCGTCGCTACGCTCTTTTATACTTATTATACCAGAGATGACATCAAAGATACTGCCAAAAGGCCTCTGCTCATCTCCTTCAATGGTGGTCCGGGTTCCGCTTCCGTATGGATGCACATAGCCTACACCGGTCCGATGATCCTCCAAATCGATGACGAAGGATATCCGGTACAGCCTTATGGGATAAGCAAAAACCCCTTTTCTGTTTTGGATGTTGCGGACATCTTATTTGTCAATCCCGTCAATACAGGCTATTCGCGTATTATCGAACAAGGAGAAGAAAAAGTGGATCGAAAGCAATTCTTCGGCATCAACGCTGATATGAAATATCTCGCCGAATGGATCAACTCCTTTGTCGGAAGACACAACAGATGGCTTTCGCCAAAATATCTCATCGGAGAGAGCTACGGAGGCACAAGGGTATCCGGTCTTGCCGAAGAGTTGCAATCCAGACATTGGATGTACTTAAATGGGGTCATACTTGTATCACCGGCAGACTATAAAGTGTTTAACTCGGACCCCGCTATCAGTTCAGCACTCAATCTACCCTATTTTGCTGCGGCAGCTTGGCACCACAAAGCTTTGGATGCAGACCTCCAATCCAAAGAACTGGAAGATATGCTGCCTGAAGTCGAACGATTTGCTATCGACAAATTGATGCCTGCCTTAGCAAATGGGAGTAATCTGTCCGATGCAGAAAAAGAACAAGTAGCTCAAATGATTTCAAAATATTCAGGCTTGAGCCAAAAATCCATCCTCCAACACAACTTGATCATCCCAACATCCTTTTTTTGGAAAGAACTCTTGAGAGACAAAAAAGGCTATACCATAGGACGTTTGGACTCCAGATATCTCGGCCTGGACAAAATGGAAGCCGGTTCGAGGCCTGACTTTAATGCAGAACTCACTTCATGGTTACATGCTTTTACTCCGGCGATCAATTACTATATCCGTAATCATTTAAAATTTAAGACCGATACAAAATACAATATGTTTGGCAATGTACACCCTTGGGACCGGCGCAATAATGCTACTCGAGAGCGTCTCCGAAAAGCAATGGCACAAAATCCATTTCTGCACGTAATGTTCCAAGCCGGATATTACGATGGCGCAACGACCTACTTCAATTCTAAATACACGATGTGGCAAATCGATCCTTCCGGAAAAATGAAAGACCGCCTCAGCTTCAAAGCTTATCGTAGTGGACATATGATGTATTTGCGTCGAGAAGACCTCCAAAAAGCCAATGAGGACCTACGACAATTTATCTTAAACTCCATGACCAATGGAAAACCGGCTCGTTATGAGTAAAAAAAATTGCAACTCAATCTATCGGCTCAAAATGACAGCTGAAGTGTCTCAAATACTTTGGCTCTTTGACTATTCGGTAAGATCTGGCATCTTGTCGTCTTGCCAGTAATTCGTCAAAAGTTTCGATAACATACTCTATGTGACTTTGGGTATATACTCTTCTTGGGATAGCAAGCCTGACCAAATCCATTTCTGCAGGTATGAGTGTACCGTCCGCTTGATATTTTCCAAACATCACAGAGCCTACCTCTACAGCTCTAATACCCCCTAACTTATAGAGTTCGGATACGAGGCTTTGTCCGGGGTAGTGATGGATAGGGATATGCGGATAAAATTTTCTCGCATCTATATATACAGCATGCCCTCCGATGGGAAGTACTACCGGAACACCCAATTTGTCCAAATGCTCCCCAAGATAGCTTGTACTTTTAATTCGGTACTCGAGATAATGCGGATCAAAAACTTCTTTTAGCCCTATGGCCAATGCTTCCATATCTCTTCCTGACAGTCCTCCATAGGTCGTAAATCCTTCGGTGATGATGAGCAAACTGGTCAATTCCTCAGCGATTTTTTTGTCTTTCAAAGCCAAAAAACCACCCATATTGACGAGAGCATCTTTTTTGGCACTCATGACAGCTCCATCCGCCAGTTCAAACATCTGTTGGGCTATGTGCTCATAGCTATATGCTTCAAAACCTTCTTCTCTGTGTTTTATAAAAAAAGAATTTTCCGCTATTCTACAGCAGTCCAAAATGAACAGGACACCATGACTTTTGCATATTTTACTTACTTGCCTCACATTTTGCATACTGACAGGCTGACCTCCTCCGCTGTTGTTGGTGATGGTATGAATAACCGCAGCTATATTTTGAGCGCCCCGTTCCAAAAGGATGCTTTCGAGTTTTTCTATATCCATATTTCCTTTAAAAGGATGCAAAGCAGATGGCTCTTTACCCTCGGATATGACGATATCTATTGCTTCTGCCCCGGAGTACTCGATATTGGCTCGTGTCGTATCAAAATGTGTATTGCTTATAAATGTTTTGCCTTTTCCCCCAAGATAAGAGTAAATGATTCGCTCGGCAGCCCTACCTTGGTGGGTAGGTAGAATATACTGCATACCCGTCAGGTGCCGTACCGCTTTTTGCATTCTTTTCCATGACTGAGATCCTGCATAAGATTCGTCTCCTCGCATGATCCCTGCCCATTGGTTTGCGCTCATAGCTGATGTACCACTATCCGTAAGGAAGTCTATGATCACCTGCTTGGAATCCAGCAAAAATACATTGTAATGTGCCTGCTTTAGATATTGCTCGCGTTCTGTCTGCGTAGAAAGGTAGATCGGTTCTACAGCTTTTATTCTAAATGGCTCTATGATGATTTTGTGTTGCACTGTG
>JAJRUR010000012.1 GCA_024277695.1 Bacteroidota bacterium
AATCCCTTGACGAATAGCACACAGTACGGATATGGCCTTGGAATCGATCTTATCTTGTACAATAATTATTTGATACAATTTGACATAAGTCAAAATAAACTCGGCGAAATAGGCCTGTTTTTACAATACAATTTAGATTTTTGAGCTATGCAAGTTATTCTTTACGGAAAAAAAATCAAAAAAGGCAACAAGCCTTATATCACGCAAGTGATTACTGAAGCCAAAAAACATGGTTTTGAGCTCTTGATAAATCAAAAGTATTACCATGCATTGAGAGAAATCAATCTACCCGAGATAGTTTATTGTACACCGATCGCCGAGGACAAAATAAATCAAAGTGCAGCCGAGCTAATGATTACACTGGGAGGAGACGGTACTATCCTATCTGCAATTATAGACTTGGCGGACAGCCCGAAACCTATATTGGGAATCAATCTTGGGAGAATGGGCTTCTTGGCCAATATCGAAAAATCACGTATTGCTGAAGCATTTGATAAGATCTCAAAAAAAGAGTATAGCATAGATATACGCTCTATGCTGAAACTGGAGACAGGTCGGAAACTATTTGAGCCTTTTCCTCATGCGCTCAACGATATGGCTATAGCCAAAAGAGAAAACTCCTCGATGATCTCCATCCAAATGTTTATCGACGATGTGTATTTTTCAACTTACTGGGCTGATGGACTGATCGTATCTACACCCACAGGATCTACAGGATATAATCTGAGTTGTGGAGGACCTATCGTCTATCCCTCGTCGGATAGTTTTGTCATCACTCCTATAGCTCCACACAGTCTGACCGTACGAGCCATCGTGCTTCCGGATAGCTGTGTTTTGCGTTTTGTAGTAAGAGGACGCTCAGATACTTTTCTTTGTACAATGGACTCCCGATATGACACTATTAATCATCACGATGAGATCGTCATAGAAAAAAGTAGCCTACAGACCCATTTGATACAGTTGGAAGATATGTCTTTTGGGACCACCATACGCGAAAAACTCCACTGGGGAAGGGATCTGAGAAATTGATTCGACTACTCTTAGACCATTGAGTATGTAGTAGTTCATACTTTGCTTGATAAGTGTCATAATTTCGACGAAATTAGACCTATTAGTAATATCACTACTTTATAAAGCACTACAAATCAACACGATATTAAAATATAGAAATTTTGTAAGATCAAAATGCTCGCTTTAGAGGTACATGCTCACTCTCTTGAGAGTACATCCTCCGAGTTGTCCCAGGTATTGGATCTCAGGCCTGTAAGCTCAGACTACGGAGTATTTTGCGCACTAAATCCGGTCCTTCATATACAAAACCCGTAAATACTTGATACAGCTCTGCTCCGATCTGTTGTTTTATGAGCACATCTTGATAGCTGAAAATTCCCCCTACACCGATGACGATTAACTTACCATCTGTTTTGTGTACCACCTGCCGAAGGATATCATTTGATCGCTCTCGTATAGGAGCTCCACTCAAGCCACCCGCTCCTATCTTCTCGAGTAGTGCTTTGGTGATCCGGAGTCCGGAGCGATGAATCGTCGTGTTGGTGGCTATAATACCATCCAAATTGTTTTTGATCACTATCTCGATCACGTCATCCAGCTGACCATCATGGAGGTCAGGTGCTATCTTGAGCAATAGAGGCTTTGGACGCTCTAGTTTACTATTGACAGTCTGAAGCGAAGAAAGAATTTTGTCTAAAGGTTTTTTTTCTTGAAGTGAGCGAAGTCCCGGCGTATTGGGAGAGCTGACATTGACCACAAAATAATCGACATAGGGATGCAGTTTTTCAAAACATATCAGATAATCCTTGTATGCTTCATCATTTGGGGTTATTTTATTCTTGCCGATATTACCTCCGATGATGATTTTTTTATCTTTTACTTTCTTTAACTGCTCTCTCAGCGCATCCACTCCTCGATTATTAAAACCCATCCTATTGATCAAGGCTTTGTCATTTTTCAGTCTGAACAGTCTGGGCTTAGGATTGCCCGACTGTGGTAAGGGCGTTACGGTTCCGAGCTCCAAAAAACCAAAACCCAGTGCATCCAGCAAGTCAATATATCGTCCGTCTTTATCAAAACCGGCAGCTATCCCAAGCGGATTTCTGAAAGTCAAACCCATGCACTCTTTTTGCAAACGCTCATCCTCTACCCTCCATCGTTTTTTGGCTAGTGCCCCGAGCAGCGGAATCCCCAAAACGACCCGCAAACTCCACATCGCCACATGATGCGCTCGCTCCGGTGGCAACAAAAAAAATATGGGACGGATGAGTAATTTGTACATAGATAGATCTAGGATCTTATTTTGCAAGCGCAAAAGTAAGTTTTTTTGGGGCGATACCCGAGCATCTACCCAAAAGAATCTATCTGTCCAAGTGCCCATCGAGTCCTTTGACACAGCGTATGCGTTTCTGAGCAACAGTCTCTTTGAGTAGTTCGTCATTGCGCAATAGTCCTTCATCTAGCTTACGCTCCGGATGGTACAGATGATAAGCTACTGCACAAAATTTTAGATTTTTTCGCTGAATCCCCGCATTCATCATGCGCACGGCAATATCATTATCCTCTCTACCCCAGTCGTGATATGCCTCATCAAAACCATTGACTCGAACCAAATCTGACATCCAATAAGACATGCTGCAGCCTCGCACTGTATCCCACCGATCAGACACCCTCGAAAACAGCTTGGATAACCATCTACTATGTATCATATGCTGTCGATTGGTGACTCCGGAAGCAAAAAATCCGGGACTCAAGTGCCCCTTCTCGATCATCTTGAGCGATCTAAAATTACTTAAAATCACTCGCGAGCCCTGTAAGAAATATCCCTTTTGAGCATAGTGCACGTGAGATGCTACAAAACGAGGGTGCAGCACCATATCTCCATCTAGAAATATTACATAGTCGGCAGAGGCTTGTGCCAAGCCAAGATTGCGCACCCGTGCCAATCGAAATCCCTCATCTGCCTGCCACACATGCTTGACAGGTAGCATCGTATTGCGATTATAGGATTCTATCAAAGATCGTGTGGCATCACCAGAGCCATCGTCCGCTATAATGATCTCATCCGGATAAACAGTCTGATGCCCCAAACTTTTCAGTACCAGCTCCAGAGCATCCGGTCGATTATAACTCGATATGATTAGGCAGACTTTCATCTCTTAGCGCAATTATTCGTTATAGACAGCTAAAACCAAGCCAATCCCCTCTTTTTTCAATAAAGAACACTATGATTAAAGACCAAATAGTACATTTTTACTCCACAAGATCCCAATTTTTTTGTAAATTACTCGCTTTTCACAAATACTTTGTCCTTTATTACGTGCAACATCTCCTAGATGATAAATTTGTTGCGATATTTGGTTTTTTATAAAAATACACTTTTCAAATGACATTTGATAATTTTACTATAAAAGCTCAAGAAGCTATACTTACAGCCCAGAATATGGCTCGCGAACTCAATCAGCAGATGGTAGATACTCCACATCTCATCAAAGCGATCCTAGAAACAGATGACGATGTAGGCGGTTTTTTACTCAAAAAAATAGATGTCAATATCTCGGATCTATCCGTAGCACTAGACAAAGCCATCAAGTCCTATCCCAAAACTAAAAGCACAGGCAAACAATACTTGAGCAACGATGCCAATAAAGCATTGGCTACAGCCAAAAAAATCATCAAAACTTTCGGAGACGACTACATCTCTCTGGAAATGATATTGCTCGGCATCCTCAAGGGCAAAGACAAAGGAGCTCAAATCCTCAAAGATCAAGGAGCTACAGCCAAAAAACTCCAAACCACCATTACCCAATTCCGGAAAGGTAGAAAAATCAAAAGCCAAAGTGCCGAAGATCAATACAACGTCCTCGAAAAATATGCCATCAACCTCAACAAAAGAGCAGCCGAAGGCAAGCTTGATCCCATCATCGGTCGTGATGAAGAAATGCGCCGCGTCATGCATATCCTCTCCCGACGCAGAAAAAACAATCCCTTACTCATCGGGGATGCAGGAGTAGGAAAAACCGCCATTGTCGAAGGTATCGCTTGGCGCATCGTCAATAAAGATGTACCCGAAGGACTCCTCACCAAAAAAATCATGGCACTAGATATCGCCTCACTCATAGCCGGCGCAAAGTACAAAGGAGAGTTTGAAGAACGCCTCAAAGCTGTCATCAAAGAAGTCCAAAGCGCCAACGGCGAAATTATCCTCTTCATCGACGAGATCCATACGCTCATAGGTGCAGGAGGGGGAAATGGGGCTATGGATGCTGCCAATATCCTCAAACCCGCACTCGCACGTGGCGAGCTCAAAGCCATCGGTGCTACCACGCTCGACGAATACCAAAAATATTTTGAAAAAGATAAAGCTCTAGTACGTAGATTTCAGACCGTAGTCATCGAAGAACCTAGTATCCAAGAGACCGTATCCATCCTCAGAGGTTTACAAGAAAAATACGAAATCTATCACAAAATAGATATCTTAGACGAAGCACTCGTAGCCGCAGCCGAACTCTCCAATCGATATATCGCCGAACGAAAACTCCCGGACAAAGCCATCGACCTCATCGATGAAGCTGCCGCCAAACTAAGACTCGAACTCGACTCCGTACCCGAAGAAGTCGATGAAGCAGACCGAAGACTCCGAAGACTCGAAATAGAACGCGAAGCCATCAAACGGGAAAAGAATCAAAAGAAACTCGACAAAATCAATGAACAAATAGCAGAAGCGCAAGAACACCGCGATACAGTTCGATCTATCTGGAATACAGAACGCGATGCCGTAGCCAAAATCGTCCAAATCAAAAAAGAAATCGAAACCCTCGAAACCGAAGCCAAAAAAGCCGAGCGCAAAAGCGATTTTGAGCAAGTAGCCATCATTAAGTACGGCAAAATCAAAGAAAAAGAAAAAGAACTCAAAGCCGCCGAAAACGCACTGAATAGCATTGGCGAAGAAAAGCGATATACTACAGAGCACGTCACTGCCAATGATGTAGCCGAAGTCGTAGCCAAATGGACAGGTATCCC
>JAJRUR010000219.1 GCA_024277695.1 Bacteroidota bacterium
ATAGAAGACTTACAACAAAATAGGAGCAGAAAAAGGAAAGTATATACTATGGAACTATAGTAAGTCATGACAATAATTCTTTATTTTAAAAAACAATTTCATTACAAGGTAATAAAATATTTTTAAAAATAGAATTAATTCGAAGTATCATGACTAGCGAGCGACACATCTATCAAAATCGTCTAACCAAATCTTCTCCACAATAGAGAAAGAAACTACCCTAATTAGTAGATCATCTCATTTAGAGGCTCGGCAGCATGGATAATGATATTGGTCACTTTCGTATCGATAACGCCTTCTTCCTTAAATGCTGTGAGTGTCCGTATCAAAGTTTCTTTGGCTATGCCTGCAATTGCGGCTATGTCTTCTCTGCGTAGTGGTATCTCGGCCACACCATCTTTTTGATAAAGTTCATAGAGGTAAACCAAGGTATGTGCAACCTTTCCTCTCACAGAATTATAGGCATGGTCGAGCATTTTATTTTCAAGAAAAGAAGTACGTCTGATTTGGTCGGAGAGAAGTAAGTAAAACACATCCCTATTCGATCGAATTTTTTGGAGAAACTTATCCTTGCCTAAGCATCTGAGTTCACTCGTTTCTAGACCGACACATTGGCCTTGATAGATATTATTTTGAAAAATCGGATAATACCCAAAAATGCTACCCGGAGTCAATATATAACTGATCAGGTCTTTACCCATTTGATTAATTTTGCTTACCTTGAGTTTTCCGCTAACCAAATAAAAAACTTCTCGACAATACTGCCCTTCGTGATATACCGAATCTTTATCTCGGATGATGCGCTTTTCCTCATGGATGAAGAGTTCTTTGGTGACGGCCTTGGAGCGCTCCATATTCCACAAGAGAGGACCGGATAAGTTGGAGGATGCAATCGGTGTCTTTTGCCTGTATTTTTTTAAACGGATCTCTATAGCATCTAGGAGTTGCGCATCATCAAAAGGTTTCATAATATAATCATCCGCTCCTAGGGTCATGCCTCTGCGCATATCTTCCACTTCGGTTTTGGCTGTCAAAAAAATAAACGGAATAAATGAAGTTTTGGGATCTTTGCTAACTATACGTAGTACTCCATAGCCATCCAGTTCCGGCATCAAGATATCGCATAATATCAGATCCGGTTTAAAAGTGCGTGCTTTTTTTACTCCTTCGATACCGTTAGAAGCAGAAACAACTGCATAGCCGGATATTTCGAGTATTTCGCATAGATTTTCGCGTATTTCATCGTGGTCTTCGATGACTAAAATGGTGCTGCTCATTTGGTTTGTTTAAATATGATTGAAAAAGTACTGCCTTTACCCAGTTTGCTTTCTACCTGTACTTCTGCATCCAGAAGTGTACAAAATTCTTTAACGATGTGCAAGCCCAAGCCTGTACCTTTGATATGCTCTACATTGCTACCCCGAAAAAAACGGGTAAAAAGATGTTTCATGTCCGATGCAGGAATGCCCATACCCTGATCCACTACCTCAATCTTTAAATGGTCATCCGTAGTAAACAAATTTAATAAAATCATGGTATTTTCAAAAGAATATCTACTGGCATTTGTGATCAGATTAATCAAAATATTTTTTAGAATTCTACGATCAGAATATAAGCGATGTTTGACATCTCCTGTTAGCTGTATAGTTTGGCCGGGTTTTAGCTGGGTTTTCATTTCTTCTACGATCTCTTTACAGACCAATGCCGGCGAAAAGTCCTCCTTTAGAATCGCAATATCTCTATTTTCGATTTTGCTCAAAGAAAGAAAATCATTCAGAATTTCGTTGAGATTATTGACTGAAGCTTTGATACGTTGGATGTGTTTGTGCACCTTTGGGTCGCAATCGCCCACGTAACGATGGATAATAGATGCCGACGAAAGGATGGTACTCAATGGTGTCCTAAATTCATGAGAAGCAAGAGATACAAAGCGAGATTTGAGTTCACTAACTTCTTTTTCTTTGTCGAGTGAGGTTCTGAGGTTGACCTGTGTCTGTTGAAGGGTTTGCTCCACCCGTTGGCGTTCTTTAATTTCGAGCTCCATTTTTTTTTGTATTTCCAACTGCTCGTCGAGTGCTTTTTTGAGTGCTTTTGTACGCAATTCAACAATGGCCTCAAGTTCCGTATTGAGTTTTTTGATTTGTGCCTCAGCTTGTTTGGCCTGTGTCAGATCATGAATGACTCCGGTAAAGTGCTTTACGCCTTGTACTTCAAACTCGCTGACAGCTAGTCGTATTGGAAATATATGACCAGATTTAGAAATACCTGTGATATCGCGACCGATGCCTATAA
This sequence comes from Bacteroidota bacterium, assembly GCA_024277695.1. Lineage (GTDB taxonomy): Bacteria > Bacteroidota > Bacteroidia > Chitinophagales > Saprospiraceae > JAJRUR01. The sequence goes on from JAJRUR010000219.1 coordinate 2,293, forward strand.
TTTTGGCTTTTCCGGATAACATATAATTATGAATATAGCTGTCATGTCGGTCCCTATATGGCTGTGGCATCAATATCTTGATATTTTTACCAATGAGCTCTGAAGCTTCATACCCAAACAATTGACAAGTCGCTTTATTTACCATTTCTATGATGCCTTTGTGATTGATCGTTACGATACCATCAATCGCCGTCTCAATAATCGCATTTAAGAGCTCTTCATGGGTATGACCACTGTCATCTATATTACTAATATTGCTCATATTTATAAGTTTAGGCTTTCTATATTTTTGTAGCAAAATAACACAATATGGATCTTAGAACACCTATTTCAAAAATAATGACACGCAAAATCATTTCGTTAGGTCCTAATGAAAATATGCAAAAGGTTAAAGAGATCTTTGATACTACAAAGATACATCATATACCGATACTAGAAGATGACAAATTGGTAGGAATGATTAGTAAGACGGACTTACTTCATTTTGTAAAAGGATACTCAGGGAGTTCTTACGATAAAGTTATGGACGAAATACGTCTGGATAGTTTCTTAGTAAAAGAAGTTATGACGAAAGGGCTGGCAAAACTGGAGCCAACAGACAAAATAGAAGTAGCTGTAGAGGTCTTTAAAGAAAATCTATTCAGAGCTCTTCCTATCGTCGAAGGGGATTTTCTGGTAGGTATAGTAAGCATCGTCGATATACTCCGCTACATCTCAGAATAATTCCTTTGATGATGCAATAGCTGCTTGGATACTCTGGCTCAATGTATTACGATCTTCTCTCCTACCACATCTTCCAAAAAATGATGTAAGCGGTAAGTTTGATCAGCACCGAATTTTTGCCCTAACTGACTAGCTACATACAATGCTATACCAGCTGCAGCCAAGATGGGCAACAACCATAAAATAGGCGCATCCATCCCCAGACTTTTTTTGGAAAAACCTATAATGGCGATAAAGAGGAGCAATACCGCAATAGCACCATATGCCAATGTAAACATACCCCAAACAGCAGGACTAGGACCGTATAGGCCTTTGATTGTCGTTATACCATCTCCGGGTTCTAAATTAATATTAAGCTGCGGAGACCAATAATGTCGATCTTCCTGATTGATCTTAATAACAACATGACCCTGCACCACCTGGGCACTACAGGCACATAGTCCATCTCCCTGTTGTGATCTAAATGCCTCCTCCAGTTCATCGCTTGACCTGGTGGTAACGTGCTCAAAGCGCGGCCTAAATCTAAAACTAGTCATATAGCAGTAAATATAGGACATTTACCGTAGTCATGGGCACTTATGCATAAACTTTTCATCAAAATACATACATTACATTGTATCTATGCTCTCTCTACAAAATAGCATTTTTCTAAAATTATATCGTATTTTCGTCGTCGCACAAATGAGCTGTTATGCATCAACATAAATATATTACGTACAAAATTTGACACAGGAGTCATTGAGCATGAATACTCTTCAGTAAGATACTGTAACTATGAAGATATTATTTTTTACTAAAATGAATTTTGGATATCCGGAAAATTCCGGTATATATAAAAAAGTATTGGCTCAAGTCAAGGCGCTGGAGCAACATGGGTTTGTGGTTGACCTGCTTTATAAAGAGAAAGGATCCGTAAAGCTAAAATCCATAAAAGGAAATAAAAGTTGGGACTTTAGTAATACTCTAGTGGGCAAAGTCAAATCCTTTAATTTCTTTTTTGACCACCTTCTTAAAAAAATAGACATAGCATCTTATGACCATATGTACATAAGACACTTTCCGTCAAATCCTGCTTTTATAGGGCTACTAAAAAAAATCAAACGATTACATCCATCCATAAATATCTTTATGGAAATAGCTTGCTATCCTTATGCATTTGAATTTGATGAAATGCAATATGGAAAAGTAAAAAAATATTTTGATGATAAAGCCAGTAAACGATTTAAAGAATATATAGATTATATAATTACTTTTTCGAAGGATGTATCTATTTATGGCGTTCCCACAATCAAAACAGCCAATGGAATAGATCCCGATAGTATTCCTCTGCAAAACATTCCGGAGGATAACTCAGTAGTTCAGCTTATTGGTGTAGCCAATTTGCAAAAATGGCACGGTTATGATCGGATAATCAAGGGGATGGCAAAACATTATCAAAAAAAAGATCCTACCCCTGTTCATTTTCATATTGTAGGCAATGGAGTCCGGTATGATATGCTGCGCAAACTAACTGATGAGTTAAAACTTCAAGAACACATTACGCTATATGGACATAAAAGTGGAGAAGATCTCCATCGTATCTTCAAAAGATCCCATATTGGCATAGGCAGCTGCGGCATGCATCGTATCCATGTCGCTGACGGAGAGACCAGTACTCTAAAAGCCCGAGAATACACTGCACGAGGTTTACCCTTCGTAATAGGATATAAAGATCGAGATTTTCCTGAAGACTATCCATACTTGCTGAGAGTTCCAGCAGACGAAAGCATAATTGATATAGATTTAATCTTGAAATTTTATCACGGATTAGGGGATAATTATCCTTCCGAAATGCGTTCTTTTGCTGAAAAATATCTGAGCTGGAAGAGCAAGTTTGAGCCCATAATAAAAACCATGATTCTTAAAAAGTAAGCTTGTATTCCATGCGTATCAAAAATATCTCTAAACACATAAAGCTACTGCGTGCTGAAGGTCTATCGGTGGCTACTAAATACAAACTGCACAAAGACAAAAGATATGTTCCCTCACAAATTAAGCTGTTCGGTCAGACTATTCAATTACTAGACGCTCATTCTTTTATCGAGATGTTTCATGAAATATTTATTGAGCGACATTACCAATTTCGTCCTCATAGAAATCAACCGATTATCATTGATTGTGGAGCCAATATCGGGCTTTCAACTATATTTTTTAAACGTCAATATCCCAATGCAGACATTACAGCTATAGAAGCAGACCCCAATATTTATAAAATACTCCAATCCAATGTACTATCTTACGGCTATGAGGCGATATCACTCAAGCACGCAGCAGTTTGGGTACATAATGATGGCATTCGCTTTGTCAGTGAAGGGGGTACATCAGGAAGGATTTCTACCGACAGCGGAGAACATAAAATACCCACGATACGTCTCAAAGACATACTCAAAAAATACCAAGGGGTCGATATGCTGAAAATAGATATCGAAGGGGCTGAAATGCAAGTCCTATCCGACTGTGAAGATCAACTATACCGCGTCCATAATCTTTTTGTCGAATATCACTCGTTTGAAAAAAAAGAACAATCTCTGGATCACTTACTCAATATCTTGACAAAGGCTGGATTCAGATACCACATCAAAGAAGCATATACAACGGAACAGCCCTTCTTAAATAGAAAACTCCAACAGGGCATGGATCTACAGCTCAATATATTCGCTTATCGCTAGGGCATATATAGAGAGATACCGGCGCATCCTGTCCGAGATCATATCCATCCATTGGGATCCGTATCATTTTTCATACTTCAACATGGATATAATCTGACCAAAATTCAGGCTCATATTTTTCCCAAGCATGACATCCAAAAGGCAATTGTCGTCCATTAAGCTCGTACAAGACTGAAGGCTTTAGCTCAAAGGCAAAAGCTATAGCCTCCTGTACTTTGGGTATCTTATAACACCTCATAAGTTTTGGAGCAACTATGGACCAAAACAAATCTTCATTTTTTTTAAAAAATTTGCCTAAACCTTCGTATCGCTTAAGTACTTGAAGGTGGTCCGCAATGGAGCGCAAAGAAAACCCTCCATTACCTACCCTATTGACCATAAAGCGGGTCAGATCAAAAATCGGTTTTGAATCGAGTTGGGGTTTTTCTATCCAAGGGGCACCGATATAAGAATAACCTTTTGCACACCATTGTAATAACTCGTCCCGAAATACCCATGCATCTAACTGGTGAATTAGGACAAAATCATATCCAACGAATCTAGAATAAAAGTCAGAACTCAACATCAAGCTGTTATATCCTTCAATCCCATCAAAATATGTATCTTCAAAAGCTTCAAAGCCCAAAGTGGAGTCTATGGCACCATGATCTAGTGACTCCGGCCCTATAATAACGATATCATAAGCACTCAAAACCCTTACACAATGAGCAAGCACAGCCTTCTCCACATCGGTGAGTACAGACCGATATATCGGTACTACTACGACACAGGTCATGATTTTTTCTTTTTGCCGCGTGATTTTGCTTTCTTTACATTGGTTTTTGCAATCGTCTTTTTTGGACGAGAAGTTTTTGACGCATTATCTGATGTCTCGCTGAGTACAGGTAGTAATGCATTTTCTCCGGTTATTTTAAAACGAGCAAAAACGGCATAAGCTAGCAGCAATAAAATAAGCCAAGATACTATCCAACTGATAGTTTCGCCGATTTTATATGATCGTGGTTCGAAGCGCATCTCCAATTGATGCTTCCCTGCCGGAAGTATCAAAGCTCTCAGTACATAGTCCACCGGAAAAATACCACGATCCATCTTTTTGCCATCGAGATACGAGTTCCAGCCTTTCTCAGCAGGATAAAAAACCTCCGAAAAAACCGCTAGACGATCCTTGGATGCCTGATAGTTATAGCTAAGCTTGTCCGGTGCGTAAGATGCTAGGGAGAGTACGTCTGTCATCGATCCATTATTATTCGCTAGATCGATATTGCGGAGTTCATCTTTGTAGTCAGACAATACAAAAGCCGTTTGGCGTGGATTGGCATTGGCCAAAGCCTGTATTTCGTCATCAGGGCTATCGACTATATTTATGTTGTTGACAAACCAAGCATTGCCATAAGCACTTGGTCTTCTAGTAACTTTTCCATCTTGCCCTATAAGGTATTTGACATTGAGCATATCCAAGATTGCGGGGTTTCGATTAAAAATCAATTGTCCGTTTTTACTTAAGTAATGCTCTACAAAATCTTGGTATCTACGAAGTTTGGCTGCGTGATATCCACCCACACTGTGATGAAAGTTAGAAGCCACTGCACTACGAAAAGGATCACCTCTGGATAGGTCCAATACGCGATAATGCGGGTCTGTATCTTTTAATATTTGCTGATCTGCAGATGTCATCTGTGGTGTAAAAACATCCTTCTTTTTATAGTAGCTATCTTTGCTGATGTGTCGTATATTGATCGACCACATATCAACAATCAAAAGCAAACCTATAGCTGCAATACTCAGCCACACGGACAATTTTTCTTTATACCAAAGCCATAATATAGCTAGTATAGGCACTACAAAACCCAATGAACGTATCAATCCACCCCGCATCCAAGAGGCGCGATCTGCTTGTAGAGCACTCTGCAACTCGGGCAGCGAAGACAAGGCATTATCTGATGCCGTGGACATATCACCCACAAAAGAATAGACAAAAAGTACACCCATCAAAGATAAGAATCCGATTGCTGCCTTCTTTAGCCCTCTCCACTTCTTCTCCATACTCAGATCACCGGAAAAGTAGCGATGCAAACCCATTGCTGCTATAAAAACTATCAAGGCTTGTGCCACTTGTAAGCACATCTTAGGATCCCTAAATTTATTGTACATCGGAAAGTAATCAAAAACCAAATTATTGAAAGCAGAAAAATTACTTCCCCAGGCAAGCATCAAAAAAAATACCATTCCGACGATTCCTGTCCATCGCATCACCGGTCCTACGAGCATCAAACCCAAAATAAATAAAAACGATAAGACTACTCCATAGTGCAATGTCCCACTCGCCCCCCAATAACTCCATGTAGATCGTTGTAGAGCGCGCATCTGTCCTTGTGGTACTTTAGAAGATAATTTACGAAATGCCTTATAAGTCTCTGAGGATTTATCCTCTAAAAACGATACTTTGGACGAAGAACCACCTCGAAACTGTGCGAACATAAGACCAAAACTCTCTCCGATACCCAAACTATAACTTTGAGCATAACTCTTATCCAAACCTCCCTTATGTGAGGATTTTAGGTAAGTTTTTCCCCGAATGGTTTCTTGAGCATATTCGTAAGTGGACCAAAATTTGCCTAAATTGGATAGTACACCAATCCCCACAGCTAAAGCGATAACGGCTATGGGCTTCCAAACCATCCTAGCTTTATCTGATTTGAAGTATTTGATGACAAATCCAATGGACATAATCCCAACCAAAATAAATGTATAATAGGTAATCTGATAATGATTAGCTGACAATTGTAGTGCTAGAAAAAATGAGATGACCGCCAGTCCTAATAGATATTGACCTCTGAATACTTTGTAGGCTCCGGCCAATATGGGTAAAGACATAAATATGGCAATCAACTTGATAGTATGACCTGCATCGGTATAGATGATATTATTTGGAATTAAGCCAAAGGCTATAGCACAAATCGCTGCGATTCGATAATCTATACCTATCAAAAGCAAGGCAAGATACGATGCCAGCATGGCTAAAAGCAATAGTCCATGAGGTGCCTTCATATCCGCATTGAGCGACATCATCTGACGTACACGAGACCACACCTTGTTTTTGCTTACTCCCCAGATATGATAGGCCGGCATACCTGAAAAAGCTGCATTGGTCCATAGCGGGGAATGCCCCGTCTCCTTAAAGGTTTTGACTATTTCTGCCGCCATACCCTGAGCTTGTACATTGTCACCTTGTCTTAATACTTTTCCTTCAAATGCCGCAGGTGCAAAAAACAGAAATGAAACGAGTACCAATATCCCGAATACGATAAAATGTGGAATTAGCTTCTTAATAATATGCATATTTAATTTTTTAGTTTATACGTCTTCTTTTTAAATATCTTAAACCTATGTCTAGATGACTCATCCAAGTATTTAGGACCCCATAGTGCTTTTTCATGATTTGATAGCGTTCACGAAGTGATTCCTTTCGCACAGTATCAGAAACACCACCATCCAAATATCGAACAAAATACCGATCTACATATTTATGCGTGTCGGCGAGATCATAACTCTTAATAACCCAATCCAGATCGCCCGATAATCGCCAGCTCAAATCATAGAGAGGGATAATAGCCTTTCTCAAAATCATCGCTTGATGGCAAATGACCATACCTTGCAAAAAACTTTTTCTGTTGAGCTGACCATCTGCCGGTGTATCCTTGTGCCAAGAACGCTCTACACCCTGTTCATCTACACGAAGTGCCTTGCCATAGATAAAATCTGCATCTCCGCCTTGTGCTAAAATATTCCGCAAGGTATCTGATGTAGGTATCTCATCTCCAGCATTCATAAACCAAATATACTCACCATGAGCCATTTGGATTCCTTTATTCATCGCATCATAAATCCCCTTATCCGGCTCAGACACAAGTTGGTCTATCTGATCACCAAAACTACCAATGACTTTCAGACTATTATCGGTGGATGCACCGTCCACAATGACATATTCTAGCTCAGGATAATCTTGCCCCAGTACCGAACGTATGGTAGGCTCGAGAAAGGACTCCGCGTTATAGCATACAGTCACTACAGATACTTTGGGCCATTTACCTCGCTCTATCTTTTGCCGGCGCAAACTCATTACTCCATCAATTTTTTGTTCAATCAAATATTGAACTAAATTATCATATATCAAAATTAAATTTTTCTGATCGCTTTCCAATAGTCATCTCTGAAACCAGAATATAAGTATCTTAGTCCAATCGAACCTGCCGGTCGCAAAGATAATCAACACTGTCTTGATCGTGGGAAATGAATAAAATGCTGATTTTATCTGTATCCCGAAGGAGCTTGAGCATATCTAATATTTGGTATTTGACCGGATCATCCAAAGAGGCCACACACTCATCACAAATAAGCAATCGCGGACGCATCATCAATGCGCGCAATACATGCAGCCTCTGCCGCTGACCACCACTAAGCTGATGAGGATATAAATCAAATAAGTCAAAGCTTAAGCCAAGTGAGTGCACTAATCCGGATAATTGTTCATCAGTAAGTTGCCGAGCTGAAAACTTTCTGATCTGGTCGATCATTTGGCCTACTCGATATGCCGGATTAAAATTTAGATAATTATCCTGCATGATCAACTGAATAGCTTGGCGCAATGGATGTGGTCCCTGAATATCAAGCTTAGAGATGTCATTTCCTTCAAAAATGATCTGCCCTCGATACACAGGAATGGTTCGCAAGATTGCCTTGGCTATACTGGTTTTTCCGGTGCCTGATCGGCCAGTCAATCCTAAAATCTGTCCACGCTTCAAATGAAGATTAAAATCCTCCACTACCGTATGATATTTCTTATGGATTACGGAGGAGGATCCTCTCGGGTAGCGGAGACTGAGATGATTGATTTCCAATATATTCGGAGTCTCCGTAGATATATCAGCCGTAGGAGTACGATACCTCTTTTGTAAAGACAAATTCGAAGACAATCCTTTTGACAAGATGGTACCGTTCTCCATAAGTAGATAGGTTTGGGTCCACTGCTTGATGAGGCGAACATCGTGCGATACTAAGATCAGACTAGCAGATAAACTTTCTTTTACTTTGAAGAGAGTTTCCATGACTACTCCTTCGCTATAGCTATCCAAAGAAGATGTCGGCTCGTCAGCTATGATCAATGGAGCTGCTGAAGCCAAAACACAAGCGACAACGATACGCTGGCACTCTCCACCACTTAATTGATGCGGATAAGATTGATGCACGCGCCTCGGCGTATCAAATCCTACAAGATTTAAGATCTCCAAAGCACGCTGTTTGGGCTTTTGATGCCCTTGTAAGATAAGCACATCTTCTAATTGCTTACCACATATCCTATTGGGGTTGAGGGATGCATATGGGTCTTGAAAAATAATCGCACTCTTCGCCTTACGATAAAGTTCTAAGCCCTTAGGCTCAGCCTTGAGCAGATCGATTTGAAAGCTTTCATCCCGATAGTCCAATGTACCCTCAAATCGATAGATCGGATCATCTTGGAGTAGACCCGCAATCGAAGAAGATAAAATAGATTTTCCGGCACCGGAATGACCTTGGATGCCCAAAATACCGAATCGTTCTAACTCCAGATCAATGTTCCTGAGTGCATGATAGGTACCTGTTTTCGTCTCAATCCAAAGATTCAGAGAAGATGCATGCAATACAGGTGGAATTTTTGGAGCCATCCTTACATAATTATTTCTGCTCGACCATCTCTCTAGTCATCAAGACATCCATAATCTCTGATAATCGATCAGATGCTATTCGCTTCATCAAGATTTTTTTATCCTTGTCCAGAATAAACACCTGTGGAGTAGATCTGACATCATATAGTATCGGAAATCTTGATTTAAGCGTTGGATCCGAAGTATTGATCCAGATATCCATACCTTCCTTGTCCACAAAGTCCCAACACGAAGCCTCTTCTTTGCCTGTCTTTGTGCACACTGCAACAATCTCTACGCCTCTAGGCTTGTACTTTTTATAAAACTCTTTTAACCCTGGAATAGACTTTTGGCAATGTGGACACTTAGGAGACCAAAAATATAGTATGGTATAGTCCGACTTTATAGAAGAAAGACGAATCGGAGTTTTGTCTTGTTGGTATACCTCAATATCCGGTGCTGTCTTTCCGATTAATATTTTGCGTATCCTCCCTGCTGATTTTTTGAGTTTGGCTAGATTCTCTTCAGAAATCCATGGTGCTCTGCCCTTAGCATAATAGTTATCAACCAAATGCACAAAAACAGCATCCATCCCGATAATGTCAGATTTGGCATACCGATTGACCATTGCGGAGATAGCATATTTAAAAATCTCCGGGTCTGAAATACGGGCTAGTACGCTGTCAGCAGTTCTTATGATAGAATCAGGATGCTGAACAGTAAAGCGTTCCAAATAAGCCTCAAGTCTAGGTAGTAATATGGGACTCCTGAGCAGACGACGGTCATTAATAGAAAATCGATCAAAGTAATGCTCTCGATAATAGTTCCAGATCTTAAACCGCCGTTCGTCTTCAGTTCCCTCATATTTTGGTGGTTCCGGATTGATGTTGGCACCGATTAACTGGGCTATAAATGCATCCGGTGACTCATCAACGATACGTAACTGTTCTGTTCGTATCTTATTACGTAATAGATCCAATTTTGACTCTAATTGTATTCCGCGCACTGTTTGGGTAGAGTCAAGCTCTTGGATTTGGTCCGTCAAGGCCTTCACAGCCTTTTGCTCGTGACTAATGTATCGAAGATATTTGTAAAATGCCTCATTATCTTCAGATCCGGGGCTCATAAAACTGGCCATTGGTTCATCCACATTGAACTCTATTTGAAAACTCTGGTCTTGGTCTACCAAGAACTCTACAAAACGATTATCGGGCTGAACGATAATCAAATATACTCCGGGAGCCATAGGCTCTTCACCTCGAAGATGAAATTTGCCATCCGACTGCACTTGCAATGTATCGTATATATACTGCGTATTTCCGAAGTGATACCCAATTAAGATTTCATCAGGATTGTATCCGTTGATAGCTATGCGAATATCATGACCTTGAGCCCAAGCCTGCATAAGACTTGTAAATAAGAAGATCAAGGTTCCATAAAATAGTTTCATACAATGATTTTAATGACTAAAAAACATACTAGCTTCAAAGCACAAAAATGACAAATAAGTTTGATCTATCTTAATAAATAACAGTTTTCTAACATTGAGGAATACAGCTCAGCAAAAAGAACATACTGAAGGAGATGTATCAGGAGATAGAATGTATGAAATATGATGAAAAAGTGCAGGGGGATTTGGAAAAAATGGTTTGGTTACGTATTTTGCATAAGTACTAGAACATGAAACTTTCTTATAATACATAAACATCTAACTATCATGGCATTTAGTAAATTTGACATTTTTCATCTAGGAGAAAAAGAATTAGCTACTGTTGGTAGAGGTATTTCACATCCTGCTAGAATTCGCATCCTAGATTGCTTACTCAAGAATCCTGGACTTACTCCTAGCCAATTAACAGAACTCCTACCTCTGTCCTTCCCCACCGTTTCTCAACACTTAAAAATTTTGAGAAATACGCATTTGGTGAGCTACGAAGAAATATATCCCAATGTGTATTATTCACTTAACAGTCAAAACTCTGCAAGTATTAAGGAATTGATTCGTTCAATTTGTCAAATTGCAACAAAAAGGAATAAAAGGCTGAGAGCTGTACAATAATCAGATTTATTACAAATAAATCGAATAGAAGGCTACTACAAGTGTGGAAATTTCGGAGAAAATGGTTTGGTTACGTATTTTGCATAAGTACTAGAACATGAAACTCTTTTACAATACATAAACATCTAATTATCAACATATATATCCATCATACTCAGATATATAATCCATAGACTTTGGCACATTAGCCATATAGCGCCCCTAGCATAATAGACAGGAAGAAGAATTGAAGCAAAATAATATTTATCTTTGCTTTTGTATAAAGAAGATCTCTTTAGTGCATCATTTAAGCCAAGCATTAAGATCAGAGATACGCTTTGGAAAACAAAAGATAAAAAAACACCTAAAAACATGGAATTACTTGGTATTGGATCACGCGTTGAGCATCCGGCATATGGACCTGGAGTCATCATTCGGTTACACGAGGTAGCATATGATGTCTGCTTTATGCAGTATGGCATCAAGCAAGTGGGCAAAACGTATAGCGCTTGGGAGTCGATCATCGAGCGCGTAGAACCTCAAACAGAAGTAGATTACTCACAAGCAGAACAGTCATTGATTCGGATTCTCGAAAATTATAACGCCATCGATAACCCTGTAGATCTAGGCGATAAATGGCAAAATGGGACGATGCTGTTAAAACCTTTTGATCCAACGCTTAAAGCTAAAGAAATACCGATAGAGACATTTTTTCATAAAATCGTGATGATTCGTGATCGATTACGTGTTATGGAACAGCGGATCAACTCTAGTGGCTTGACCGATGAAGAAAAAGTCAACCTACAGCAATATATATCACGTATTTACGGATCATTAACGAGTTTTAATATATTGTTTAAATATAAGGAAGATCACTTTAAGAGCTAACACCTTGAAATATCTAAATTATTTTTTCGTATTTGGATTATTATGGATGCTTGGCTGTATTCGAGTAGAAAATCCCTATACTAAAATACCCCCCGGTATTTGGCGCGGGACATTAAAAATAGATAATAAGCCGGTAGATACTGCATACCGAGAACCCACACTTGAGACCATCGGTAAGCTAAAAATGCAATCCGTCACAGAAGGAGAACTCCCCTTCTTGTTTGAGGTCATCTATACGGATAAAGACAGTTTTTATATCCAAATAATCAATGCTGAAGAACGAATACGAGTAGATCAAATAGATTTCGGGCACAATAAGAAAACGGCATACGATACGATCCGCATCGACTTTCCGGAATATGATAGCTATATACGTGCTAATGTAGTAGGTCCAATTATGGAGGGTTATTGGGTAGTCAACTATCGCAAAGATAATAACAACAATATTTATCGTATCCCATTCAAGGCCGAATTTAGCAAAAATGAAAGGTTTAGTGATCTCAAGGTCAAGCCAAAAACGAATGTGAGTGGAGCATGGAAGATAATCTTTATGGACCAAGATCCCTATGTAGGTATTGCAGAGTTTAAACAAGACAACAACCATCTCAGCGCAACCATCCGCACAGAAACAGGTGACTATCGCTATCTCGAAGGGCTAATCCAAAAAGACAAAATTTATCTGTCTGTTTTTGACGGGAGTCATGCATTTTTATTAGAGTCCAAACTATTAGATGATGATGAAATGTACGGTACTTTTGCCTCGGGAAAACACTACAAAGTCGGATGGACTGCCAGACGTAATGACAGCTTTGAACTGCGCAATCCGTATGAGATGACCAAGGTCGTCCACCAGAATCAAGCATTTGACTTCAGTTTTCTAAACACCGAAAATCAAAAAATTTCTTTGTCGGACAAAACCTTTGCGCATACCGTCAAAATTGTAGAAATAATGGGTACTTGGTGTCCAAATTGTATGGATGCTACGAATTATCTCTTAGAATTAAGAAAAAAATATCCAAAAAACAAACTTTCGATCGTTTCTGTCTCTTTTGAAAGATACCGTGATAAGGCTAAGGCTATGGAGCAAATTATTAAATATAAAAAGAAAAAGAAACTCTCCTATCCAATACTTTATGGGGGCTACGCCGACAAAAATGAAGTGCAGCAGAAATTCAAATTACTCGATAAAATATTTTCATTTCCTACCCTCATCCTATTAGATAAAAATAATCAAATCCAAAAAATCTATACAGGATTTAACGGTCCGGCCACCTCAAAATATAGAACTTTTTGCAAAGAATTTGAAGCGAATATTGATACCCTTTTACTAGAGACGGATTGATTAGTCAATTAAAGCTCTTGAAATAATCCGATAGAAGACCGGCATCTTGTGGTTTCATACGACCACTTATGATTAAGCGTACTTCGCGGCGTCTTGGTGCTGCCTCAAATCGTTTTTCTTCTTCAGCTGTCAAAGGTATTACTTGTGGTACTTTTATAGGCTTACGACTTTCGTCATCCAAAGCTACGAAAGTAAAGTATGCATGGTTGCTCTTTCGAGGATTTTCCCCCTTCAAACCTTCAACAGTCACCTCAACAAAGATCTCTACGGAAGTATGAAAAGCACGGACAACACTAGCCTCTACTGTGATCACTTCGCCTATATGGATTGGACTGCTAAAAGACACATTGTCCACAGAAGCAGTCACAGCATGTGCCTCACAATGCTTAGCGGCACAAATACCGGCTGCTATGTCCATCCAGCGCATAAGGTATCCTCCCATAAGATTTCCCAGAGGATTGGCATCACTGGGCATGATCAACTCTGTCATTGTCGTCCTGGAGTCTTCTACTTTTTTTGCTTGCATCATCAAAGGGTATTTATATAGTCAAAACAAAACAGTTCTTCGAAATGTTTTGTCATCCTGAGTTTTACCTCCTGTAGATCTACTTTACGACCCAACTCTACTTGTAGAGAGCTTACGGCCTTATCATCATCCTCTATACCACAAGGCACTATTCCTCCAAAATAATTTAGGTCTGTATTGATATTAAATGCCAGACCGTGCAAACTTACCCAACGGCTCAAATGAACTCCAATAGCACATATTTTCCTCAAAGGCTTGTCAGCCAAAGCTCCCAACCATACACCGGTGTAATTCTTGGTGCGTATCCCTTCTAGTCCGTAATCGTCTAACACTCTGATAACCACCTCTTCCAGCATACGGACATATCGGTGGACATCGGTATAAAATTCATCCAAGTCCAAAATGGGATAAACTACTAACTGCCCCGGACCGTGATACGTGATGTCTCCTCCTCGATTGATCTTATAAAATGAAACCGATTGATCCATGCGTTCTTTTTCTCCCATCAACAAATGATGCTCATCTCCGCTCTTACCCAATGTGTACACATGTGGATGCTCACAAAATATCAGCTTATGCACCAAACACTTATCTCCCTTACCATCTCTGACCAATCGCTTCTGATGGATGAGTGACTGATGGTAGGCAGTCTGCCGATCCCATGCTTCCCGGTAATCAATCTGATTCCAGTCTATTATAGCTACTTGCTTCATTACTTAACTCAAACCTTCAAAAATCCATTTTGTTTTTTTAGCTTGCAATTATGTTGGACAAATTTGTACATATTTTACGATCATCACTCAAAAAAACACCTGAAGAAACTATTCTTTGTGCTGTCAGCGGAGGAATGGATTCGATGTGCTTGCTCGAATTGATGAGGACTTGTAAACAAAATATCGCCGTAGCACACGTCAATTATGGTCTCAGAAACAGCGAAAGTGACAAAGATGAGCTCCTAGTCAAAACGTATTGTACTCAGCATAGTATCCCCTTCCATCGCAAAAAAATGCAACTCGACACTAAAACTGCCGTCCAAGAACAGGCCAGAAACCTCCGTTATTCTTGGTTTGAGCAGCTTAGTTCACTTTACAACTATTCGTCCATTGCAACAGCTCACCATCTCGATGACCAGATAGAAACGATGATGATCAACCTCATCAGAGGTACCGGGCTCAAAGGCTTGACGGGTATTCCGGAGCAACGCGATAACATCATTAGACCTTTATTGAGCTTTTCGAGAACCGAGATTCAGAACTATGTCCTTGACAACAATATCCCTTTTAGACATGACCGATCTAATGATTCGGATATTTATCTACGCAACCGTATAAGACATCATCTTACAGATTTTTTTTATCAAGAAAACCCTAATTTTTCTAGTACTTTTTCTAATACTATACGTCGATTAAAAGCTGCTAGTCAATATATCGAAGACCGCAAAACCATTTGGAAGTCTCGCTACTTTTTGTCAGACCACAAAGCTCAGATAACCATTGATCTGGATGCTATACCGCCACTGCACCGAGAGCTTATCTGTTTTAGCTTGTTAGAGGATTTTGGATTCAATCAAGTACAAGTAAATAATATACTCCAAGCGCATACAGGACGTATGACGCAGACCGAAAATTATTCCTTACTCAAAGACAGAAAGCTATTAATCCTTAGAAAAAGGATATCTAAGGGAGACGACATTGATTTGATCAAAATAACCAAGGACGACAAGTATATATTTATAGATGAGTGCAATACACTCCTGATACAACACAGCACATCAGCCAATATTTCCGACAATCCACTGTACGAATGCTTGGATGCACATAAAATTACATTTCCACTAGTGCTCCGAAGCTGGAAAGAAGGCGATCGCTTCCAACCACTGGGTATGGGTGGAAAACACCAAAAATTGCAAGATTTTCTCACCCACATCAAACTGCATCGATTCCAAAAAGAAAAAATTCGAATTCTAGAAGATACTAAAGGAATTATTTGGGTTATAGGTCATCGCATAAGCGAACGTGTCAAGATCCAAGAAAATACTACAAATTTTATTCATCTCCAATATATCAAGACTTGACATGCAGTAATTCGGCTCAGTAGGCATCGTATACTTGGTTTTACTCTTCCATCTTTTCCCTGGTCAATAATGGCTTATTGCTAAACACTATCTCACCCACTGTAAATCCCCCATTTTTGATTATTTCAGCCAAAGAGGCCTCCGTAGGTTTGTTCACCTCCAAGGTCTGGATATAAGCTCGCCCCTCGACCAGTAGGATATCTACATCATCTACGCCGGTTAGTCCCTTTAACTCCCGCTCCATCCCATAAGCACAATATGGACATGCCATACCTTTTATTTCTATACTTATATAGACAGTATCCGATGAAATACTTTGCTGGCCAAATACCCATATCGGCAGTAATAATAATACGAACAAAATCCATTTATACTTCATAATACAAAAACTTAGAGAATATACATGACTAAATAAAATTAAGTAATTAAAAAGCGCCCACCTAAGAGGAACCCAATCTTTGTCTTATCAAGAGCATGATTTGGCAGTATAAGGGGCAGTTGCAGAGAAGTCTCTAATAAAACCCTCCTACCCAAAATAAATTGTAATCCCGGTGATACAAAAAACTCCTGTGCAGACCGTTCGAGCAGATAACTTCCATTCAGTTCTAAATATACATTCATCTGGTGAGCCGGATACTGTTGGGGCAAAAGCGGCACTCCTATAGACAAATTATATTTGACTCTATCTCGGGCACTATCTCCTGTAAGGATGTAAGATATGTCTCCATAAATACCTATCGATGTATTAAGTTTTCCAAAGATCAATCCTACAGATGTTTGATAAACTCCCGCACCTAATTTTATCGCTTCAGAGGACGCACTCGTAGGAAAAGATTGTACGATACGTGCAAGTATTCGAAAAGTCTGAGCCGTAGCGTCCTTTTTATATAACTGATATTTTAGCGAAAGTGACAAATCAGAAAGGCCTGATACCTGATCACCATTTTTAGGCCGGATGATCTTGAAAGGTACGATTCCGGCTAGTTGCAATGTAGGAGTAAAATTATAAGGAACTGCAAAAATATGCGCGTAACTAGAAGATTTTTCTCTGGCAATAAATCGACCAAAAGTCCTGACACCACTACCCTCCAAACCTAGCATTACCGGAGTTTCCACTGTGATTGGCGGTCCTTGTCCTTTCAGTGACAGAACACTACAAACAAATAATATTGTGTATAACGATAATTTCAATTACTTGAACTTTTATGTTTGATGTAAGAACATACAACTTAGGTAGAAAGTTTTTAAACAACCGAAGAGTCACTCTACAACAGTATATAGTATAAGCATGTCATGACAATTGGAGTACCTTATAATATTTGCAGATAAAAGATACTCAGTTTCAGCAGTTACAACATAGAAAAAAAGGGAGTTATTTTTTTCTATTATTAGCTGAAATTCTGTATATACCTTACCTGAAAATGCGTAATAATTTTTGATTGCGCTTCGTATTGCTTCTGAAATATATTTGCGTGTATATAATGAACATATTTACAGGTCGCCCAGCTGGGGCTTTTGTTTCTTTATCCTGTTTATTCTTTAATTAGGTCGCCCGCGAGGGCTTTTGTTTTTGTTATCTGCTCCAGAGGATCAAACGGTTTGTAGTAACACCATCGGTACAAATATTGTTGTAGCGCCTTAAGTGCGACCTGTTCACCGTTTCTATCTAGCTATCCACTCAAATAAATATTGTTCGGTGCAATCCATATCCTATTTTTCAGGAAAGTTGATGTATTTAACTTCGATTATTGATTTTAACCACCGAAACTTGAGTAAGATAGTTACTCCTCTTCATCAGAATCTCGTATAAAGTTCCCTTTATAAATAAATCGCAACTCTTCTTCTATCGGGTCTTTAAATATCTCACATATCAATTTTGCCAATGTATCTGTGGACATATCTTCATCTATCTCTATGTTAAAACCGCAATTACCTTTTCTTTTGGCACTTACAAAGTGAAGATCACAGCATAGGTGCTCCTACATCATTTAATCTCAAACAGAGACTTGTCCAATCCGGAATTTACCTTAATTTCTTTTGTTTTGGCTACTAAAGGCACGGGCATAATACCGGATATGACGGTAGTAAATGGAAATTTTACTCCGGATACCTCTTTGTAATCTTTCATATCGACTACCATGGTAGCTCCTTCTTGCAGGGATATTGTCCTAACTTTTAGGCCTGTAGCCTGATCAAAATAGTCAGTAGATTTTTTTCCTGAAGGATAGGTGATAGCCACTTTGTACGCCGTTTTTCCATCAATATCTTGCTCACCTACTAATTCTACATTGATGCCCAGTTTTTGATAATATAGTTCCGGAATAAGGCGGTTCTGGAGTCCGAGATCTTGAGCATCTTTCCCCTCTATAATCTTGTTTTGCCCCATAGCGGACATGGATCCTTTGGTGCCGTCAAATATTTGCGTATTTAAGACTTGTCCCATCATAGAAACCTCACTTCTTGCCAGATTAGGTGCCATCTGCATATTTTTGATCTGCATCACTTGACCCATCATTTCAGCCTCAGCAAGAGAAGTCATATCCTTGATAGCTAACAATTTGTCTTTGCCTCCCAAGGCTTTGAGATAGTGATCAAATATAGACTGAACTGTGACATTGGTATCTGTCATCTTTTTTGGAGCATCCTTAGGCTGAGCAAAAGGCGTGTAGTAATCTACTTTGCCGTCGGCACTAAACTTGGCAAGCTTTTTGGCAACTTCATCCTGATTGCCTACTACTACGATATGGGCACGATCCGGTCTGAGGTACTTTTTAGCCATCCGGGTGATATCAGAAGGAGTAACTGCATCAATGGCAGAAAGATAATTGGCATAATAGTTCTTATCTAGTCCAAATCGAGCTATATTCAGTGCATAGTTTGCAACAACTTCCGGTCGCTCCAAACTCCGGGCAAATCTACCGGACATTACACTTTTGGTCATATCCAGCTCTGACTGACTCACCGGCTCTGTTCTTAAGCGATGGAGTTCGTAAATAATCTGCGTGAGTGCGCTATCGCTGACTTCATTGCGCACGCTAGTACTAGCATTGAAGCTACCGATGAGATTATCGGGTTGGAGGCTTGCTCGAGCTCCATAAGTAAAGGCGTTGGTCTCTCTAAGATTCTCATTGAGTCGGGATCCAAAAAATCCTCCAAAAAGCGTAGTCATCACAGAAGCCTTGATGGCATCTTCAGAGCCTCTCTTGAGCTCAATAGGATAAGTCACATTGAGTACAGACTGTACAGCTCCCGGTTTATCGATAAATGCAACTTTGGTAGCTTGAGGCAGTAGAGGAGAATCATATTGGTGCTTAGGTACTTGGACTGTCTTCCATGCCCCAAAATATTTTTCAGCTTGTCGCTTAGCTTCTTGCGGTGTGATATCACCTACGATAACCAAATAAGATATATTCGGCTTAAAATATGTAGCGTAAAATACTTTTAAATCGATTGGTTTTATATTATTAATCGTTTCTTCAGTCTGCATATCGCCATAAGGATGATCCTTGCCATAATTAATTACAGAAGAAACTGCACTGGAAATCGCATTGGGATTGGTGACATAAGATTTTAGACCGGAAAGTGTACGTTTTTTGGACTTTTCAAACTCCGATGCATCAAAGGCAGGATTCAAAATGATATCACTCATAATTTCGAGAAGTGTTTCGCTATGTTTAGTGAGACATCTTCCGGATAAGCCTCGAGCACTAGCATTGAGACGGGCACCGATAAAATCAATCGTCTCATCAATCTCTGCTTTACTTCTTTTGCCGGTGCCTTTAGTAAGTATCGATGCTGTTAAATCTGCAAGACCTGCCAATTGTCCTTCCTTAATCGGATCATAATTTACAAAAATTCGATAAGCTACTTGTGGTAGTTTATGGTTTTCAACGGTGATGACATGTAAGCCATTTTCCAGACTAAACTCCGTAAATTTGCCCATAGAAATCTTAGGTGCCTGTCCTGGCGGAGGGGGGTTTTTTCTAAAGGCATGAATTGTCTCCATATTTTTCATAGGATGATCCTTAGTATTTGATATTTTTTCAGTAGTCTTAGGGCTACAAGCTGCTATGACGGCAAAGCTAAAAGCAAACAAAATATATTTTATATTATTCATTGTACTGTATATTGTTATGTTTATGAATG
>JAJRUR010000220.1 GCA_024277695.1 Bacteroidota bacterium
AATGCGGGACGTTTTAATTAATTCAGATAGAATAATAAAAGCAATAAGTAAATAAAGCCAGTTGGCAACAATGTACTGAGCTAAAAACCAAATAACAAACCATTTTTATTTGCACATAAGCCCGCCCTCTTTATGAGGTCTTTTTGAAAAAAAATATTACCCACTACCAGCTTGCTTCTTTAGTTAGGATCATATGGAATATCTACTTAGCGATAGCAAAACTTTGTTTGTTCAACTTGTTACACACTATAGCGACTCACATTTCCGAGATTCAAAAAGATTTGCTAATTTTGTCTGTGATCACAGGGGGTATTGTGGAGCTTGGTATGCAGGAAGATAGAGGGTTGGTGGGTAGGCTCTCGTTGGTGACATCAAACTGAACATCAAATCACAGAGCGGTAATTCCTCAAAAGCGACAAATGATTAAACTTTGAGGAATTTGATCTAAAGACAGAACCTTAATAAAAGTTGCTCTTGTCATAATTATGTTTGGGTTACCTGGCTTTATGCACACACCAATCTTTTACCTTACCTCAGACTTATAATATGCGCATAAATTCCTTTGAAACTGCACTTTATCTTGTAAAGAAACTAAAGAAATGCCGTAAGCATTTTAGCTTTGTCACCTATGTGGGATCAGATTGTAGTTAAAGTACCAAAAAATGTAACTATTAGAAGGCTTGGGCTCATGCTCAGACGGCTAGCATGTATCTTTGTTATGTACCAGCTACTCCGGGTGATTTTTTTTCTATTAAACCAAGGGCATTTTACGGAAGTAAGCGCGATGGACCTGCTCCAAATGATGTGGGGAGGGCTACGATTTGATCTCGCAGCCATTCTCTATATCAATCTTTTGTTTATGTTCTTGTCCTTGATCCCCTTGCCGGACAATAAGCCTTCATGGTATAACCGATTGATTTTTTGGAGTTTTATCATTCCCAATGCCATCGGATATGCATTCAATATTCTAGATATCTTCTATTTTGATTTTATACTGAAACGCAGCACGGTGGAGTTATTTATGTTTGCCGGAGAGCATAATATAGTTAGCATACTAATCCGTTTCCTATACGATTATCCACTCGGCTGGATAGGTTGGATAGTGCTTGTTTATCTGACCATCAGATGGTATAGACTATCCGGCACATCAACCGTAAAGCCGGCCAATACTACTAGCTATTATCTTGGCGGTATCGCTATACTACTGATCGTCGGATTCTTGAGTATATCTGGTATCCGGGGAGGATTTGGTAGGGCTATCCGACCCATTTCGATCAACCATGCAGCAGCATACGTCGATCGCCCGCTCCAAATGGCTATCGTACTCAATACACCTTTCACCATCATGCGTACACTTACCAAAAAAGCTCTGCATCCTGTACATTATTATGAACTATCTCAACTGGACTCAATTTACTCTCCTTTGGTGCATTTTCGAGCGGATAGCACAAGCCATAAAAAGAATATTGTGATCCTGATCGTCGAAAGTCTAGCCAAAGAATATATCGGTAGCCTCAATCGCGATGTGCATTTTGGAAAATACCAAGGATATACGCCCTTTCTCGATACACTCATCGGTCAGAGTACAGTATATACCAATGCTTATGCCAACGGTCGTAAATCGATCGAGGCTCTACCGGCCATCATTTCTTCCATTCCGTCATTGGCACAGCCTTTTGTACTATCTCCTTATGCGACCAACGATATCAATGGACTGGCGGACATTTTAGCACCCGATGGTTACCAATCTGCCTTCTTTCATGGTGCTACTAGACACTCCATGGGCTTTCAGGCCTTCATGCGATCCGCCGGATTTAAAAAATTCTATAGCCGAGAAGATTATCCCGACTCCGGTGCTTACGATGGTACTTGGGGGATATGGGATGAAGAGTTTTTGCAGTTTACCGCACAAAAACTTGATGCACTCCAAGAGCCTTTCGTAGCTACGGTCTTTACACTTTCGTCGCATCATCCTTTCAGGATTCCGCCTAAGTACCAGGGTGTATTTGCACCCGGGACATTACCCATACACGCTACCATCAGATATGTGGACTACGCACTAAAACGCTTCTTTGAGTCTGCTTCAAAAATGCCTTGGTACCAACATACTCTTTTTGTCATCACTGCTGACCACTGCAATCAAAGTGATCTGTCCGGGTACAACTCTCTTTTGGGCGCTTACTCTATACCGATTATTTTTTTCGATCCGAATGACCAACATGCGATGTCAAACAATACTCCGGCACAGCAAAGCGATATCTTGCCTTTGATTTTACAAAAAATAGGCTTTCGAGGCAGTATCATTACTTTTGGAAATACTGACCCTCAAAAAAGACCCTTTGTAGTTTTAAATGCAAGCAATACTTGGCATATGATCCAAGAAGATTTTGTCCTGCAATTTAGGGACGAAAAATTACTCGGCTTATATGATTATCGATCAGACAAACTCTTAAAGCACAATCTATTGAACCGACATCCGGAGATTGTAGAGTCTATGTCCCGCGTTTTAAAAGCTTTTATCCAACAATATACGAACCGATTGATCTCCAACCGCATCAGCATACAGACCGATACTGCTCCAATTTTACCACAAACCGAAGAAGGACAGTTTTAGTAATTGCAGCAAAATCTAAAACTTTATAGCCAATATTTTAAACCATAATCTAGTTTATACGTGTTATAGCCATATCTTTACGATTCTTGTTCATTATAAAAAAAATAAAATATTGTTACGGATGAAAAATTCTCTCTTTATAGTCTTACTGCTTATTACTAATTGGGCATATACCCAAACCATACTCGAAGGCTATGTCTTTGAAAGCGATAATAGAGGCTATCTCAATATGGTCAAAATTGAGTTGATCAATGCCACAACCAAAGAAAAACTACAGTGTTTTACCGACTTGGATGGA